>DATAZJ010000327.1:0-2511 GCA_036272115.1 Rhodopila sp.
GGCCCGTTTCGGTTAACCGGTCACATCGTCCCGGATGAAATGAACAACGGCATCCAAGGTGAAATGAACGACCCGCCAAGGTTCCGCCGATAACCCAGGCAGAACGACCCGACACAACACCATTCTTCTGCGTAGTCCTCCGTGGATTTCGTCCAGATATCGTGTTGAAAATCCCAGGCTCAACACCGGCTCAGGAGACAAACGGCAAGACCCCATCCAAACCCCTGAACTTCCCCCAACCTCCACCCAAGTCTACAACCATCACCCGCAACCCAAGGGAACCTCATGTCCGGCACCAAGGTGAAAGACGGTTGGACCCTGGCCGATGCCCCCCGCCTCGACGGCAAGCTCGCCATCGTCACCGGTGCCACCGGAGGCCTGGGCTACCACACCGCGCTCGGTCTTGCCCGCCAAGGCGCCATCACCATCCTGGCCGGCCGCAATCCCGACAAGGGTGCCCGGGCACGCACTCGCATCCAACAACAAATCCCCCAGGCGAACGTCATATTCGCCCGCCTGGACCTAGCCGACCTCACCTCGACCGCCGCCTTCGCCACGGCCATCACCCAGCAGCACGGCGTCGTAGACATCCTGGTCAACAACGCCGGCGTCATGGGCTTTCCCACCCGCCGCCAGACCCGCGACGGCTTCGAGCAGCAGATCGGCGTCAACCATCTCGCACATTTCGCCCTCACCGCGTGGCTGAAAGACGCCCTCTGCGCGGCACCGGGCGGCGGCCGCGTCATCACCGTGGCCAGCGTCGCCCACCGCAGGGCGGTGCTCGATTTCGACGACCTGCAATCGGAACGATCCTACATCCCGAGGGGCGTCTACGCGAAAAGCAAGCTCGCCACACTGATGTTCGCGCTGGAATTGCACCGCCGAGCGCAACGGAACAACTGGAACCTGCACAGTATCGCCGCCCATCCCGGCTGGGCCAGGACCGACATCGTCACCAACGGCATCGGCGATGGCGCCCCCGGCCCCAAGGCCTGGCTGATGGACCGGATTTTCACCCTGGTCGCGCAATCGGCCCAGGACGGCGCTTTACCCTCGCTTTACGCCGCGATGGCCCCGCAAGCACAGGATGGCGCCTATTACGGTCCGACCGGCTGGCGGGAGACCCGAGGCGCCCCCGGTCTGGCCGAAATCTACCCCCAGGCCGCGGACCCGGACGCAGGCGGCCGCCTGTGGACCCTGTCGGAGCAACTGACCGGCGTCACCTTCGCCTGAACTCGTGAACATCGCGCCACACCGCTATGTGTGCCGCAGTGATGATCAGCACCTGCCCATTTCACGCTTCCGTTATCCACGAAGTCTGTGGATAAGTCGGTGGGTGGTTCCCCGCGACAGCCCTGCAAGGCGCGTCAATCCCGGCATTCTAGGGCTTGCTGAAACTTTGTGCATACCCATAACATGCTGATTTTGTGATATTTTATCTAAGCCCTTAAGGACCTCTGTTAAAGTATTGTTAACCTTCGGCCCAGCCTGTGGATGGCGAACACGGTGTAGCGACGGCCGTGGTGCGAAGACGCCGCCCACCGCCACCAGATTCCGGTCAGGACGCAGTCGCCTCCACCTCACCTCGCGCTTCTGTCATCCGCAGCAACGCCGCCTCGAACCGTTCGGTGAACCCGGCGATGTCGCCCAGTGAACCGGCCCAGGCCGTCTCCGTAAAGCGCGCACGATAAGCCGTGTACCGGTCCCGATCCGAGGCCAGCCCGACCGCCAGGGCCACATAAGCCTCCAGCGTCGCCGCAACCCCGTCATCCGCTCCGATCGCATGCAGCATCCGTGCCGCCATCCGGGACGCGAACGATCGCCCGGCCAGCGTCACCAACGGCAATCCCATGCGGATCGCGTCACTGGCGACGGTGCCGGCGTTATACGGAAACGTGTCCAGGTAAATATCCGCCACCGCCAGCCGACCCATGTAGCGGGCGGGATCAGTGCGGTCGGCAAACAGAATCCTTGCCGGATCAACCCCCGAGACCAAAGCCCGAGCCCTCAGGTTCGCCCGTGACCACTGATTGTCGTCCACCAGCCAAAGCACCGCATTGCCGGTCTGCCGCAATATCTCCATCCAGCCGGCAAACATTGCTTCGGTGATCTTGTAGTGGTTGGAGAAACAGCAGAACACAAAACGATTTTCCGGCAGCCCGACCTGCCGCCGGGTCATCGGCGCACCCACCATGCGCTTGCTGTCGTTGGCCTGGTACAGCCCCTCGATCGGCAGCGGCGCCGGCTGGTAAGCAGAGGCGATGTCCGGCGGAATCACGAAATCGTCACACAGCAGGAAATCCAACTCCGGCAACGGCACCGGACCGATAAAGCCGAGATACGTCGCCTGCACCGGCGCCGGCTTCCATCGCAGGATTTGCAGCCGCCCCCCCGAGGTCAGCCCATTCAGATCGATCAGCACATCGATCTCGTCCGCTCGGATACGCCGCGCTGCCGCCTCATCGGACAGCGCCCGCACGGAGGTGTAATGATCGAAGGCACCGACAACCC
>DATAZJ010000328.1:0-4793 GCA_036272115.1 Rhodopila sp.
CGTTGCGGTGTTCAGGGGCGAGAGGCTGTTGCTGCGCGATTTGTCGTTCACCGTGGCATCCGGGGGTGCGTTGGTGCTGGCGGGGCCGAACGGGTCCGGCAAGTCGACGCTGCTGCGATTGTTGGCGGGTCTGGTGCGGCCGGCCGCGGGGCGGGTATCGTGGGATGGGATTGATGCTCTGGTTGATCCGGCGCGGCATGGGCGGCGTGTGGCGTATGTTGGGCACCAGGACGCGGTGAAGCCGGGATTGACGGTGACGGAGAATTTACGCTTCGCCGCAGCAGTGTCCGGCCGCCCGATCGCCGGGGCGTTGTCCGCGCTGGGATTGGAGGCGCTGGCCGACCTGCCGGCCAGGATGCTCTCGGCGGGTCAGAAACGGCGGCTGGCGTTGTCGCGGCTGGCGCTGTCGGATGCGCCCCTGTGGCTGCTGGATGAGCCGACACTGGGGCTGGATACTGGCTCGATCGAGCGATTTGGCAGACTGCTGGCAGCGCATCGGGCGGGCGGAGGCATCGTGGTCGCGGCGACGCATGTGCCGCTGCCGCTGCCGGATGCGGCCGGGTTGCGACTCAACTGATGCGGATTTTCTGGGCGGTCTTGTCGCGCGACCTGCGGCTTTCGTTGCGGCATGGCGCCGATACGCTGGCGGTGCTGCTGTTCTTCCTGGTGACGGCGTCGCTGTTTCCGCTGGCGATCGGGCCGGCCCCGGACACGTTGGGGCGGATCGCGCCGGGGATTGTCTGGGTGTGCGCGCTGTTGGCGGCGCTGCTGCCGCTGGATCGGCTGTTCGGCGCCGATCTGGAGGACGGATCGCTGGATCTGCTGCTGCTGTCCGGCCTGCCGGCATTTGGGATCGCCGCGGCGAAAGCGGCGTCCCATTGGCTGATGACCGGCGTGCCGCTGCTGCTGGCGGCCGGGCCGGTGGCGATCATGCTGCGCATGCCGGAGGATGGTGTTCCGGTGCTGCTGCTGGGCCTGCTGCTGGGCAGCCCGCTGCTGTCGCTGTTCGGGACGATGGGGGCCTCTATCGTGCTGGGGGCTCGGCGGGGCGGCGTGCTGTTGCCGTTGCTGGTCCTGCCGCTGATCACGCCGGTGCTGATTTTTGGAGCGGCGGCGGCGGATGCGGCGGCGGGCGGACTTTCACCGCGGCCGCATCTGTTTTTGCTTGGGGCGATGCTGGCGGCGGCGCTGCCGTTGTGTCCGCTGGCGGCCGGCGCGGGGTTGCGGGCGGCCGTGGAATAGGAAGCCGGTCCGCTACGGCGTCGCTTTGTGGTCGAAGTCGCGGCGGGCCTGCTCGATGCGGTCGATGTTCTCGGTTGCCCAGATCCAGACGCCGCAGAACGCCGCGCCCAGGGTCAGGCCCAGGTCGGTCAGTTCATATTCGACCTTTGGCGGCACGACGGGATGCACGGTGCGGGTTACCAGCCCGTCGCGTTCCATCAGGCGCAATGTCTGGGTGAGCATCTTCTGGCTGATGCCGCCCACCAGCCTGCCCAACTGGGTGAAGCGCATCTGGCCATGTTCGGCCAGCACCTCCAGGATCAGCATCGTCCATTTGTCGGCGACCCTGCCGATCAGGTCGTTCACCAGCGCCTCGATCTTGGGGTCGATGTCGTCGGGTGGCGTGTGTGCTGTGTGGGCCTTGGCGGCCGCGATCTGCTCCGGGCTGAATGTCCGCATGGTGATACTCTCCTTTTGGTATGTATGGCACTTTCAGGTGCCTTCTTTCAAATGGAGAGTGTGGGTTCCAGATTGCGTTTCACCAACCCCAGGAGAGACACGATGAACATCACGGGAAATACCATTCTGATCACCGGCGGCGCCTCGGGGATCGGCCAGGCCCTTGCCGAGGCGTTCCACGCCCGCGGCAACCAGGTCATCATCTCCGGCCGGCGGCAGCAGGCTTTGGACGCGGTGACTGCGGCCAATCCGGGCATGAAGTCGGTCCGTATGGACATCGGCGACAAGGCCGGCGTGCAGGCGTTTGCCGAACAGGTCACGCGCGACTACCCGGCGCTGAATGTCGTGATCAACAATGCCGGCATCATGCAGACCGAGGACTTGAAGACGGCGGCCGATTACCTGGGCATCGCCGAAGAAACCATTGCCACCAACCTGCTGGGGCCGATCCGGCTGACGGCTGGCTTGTTGCCGCATTTGCTGCGGCAGCCGCACGCGACCGTCGTGACGGTGTCGTCCGGCCTTGCTTTCGTGCCGATGGTGATGACCCCCACCTACAGTGCAACCAAGGCGGCGATCCATTCGTATTCGATGTCGTTGCGCCAGCAGTTGCGCGGCACGACGACCAGCGTCATCGAGTTGGTTCCTCCCTATGTGCAAACCCACCTGATGGGAGAGCACCAGGCGAACGACCCGAGCGCCATGCCGCTCGACGGGTTTATCGCCGAAGTCATGGACATATTGACCAACGAGCCGGACGTCGCCGAGGTGGTGGTCAAGCGCTGCGAACCGCTGCGGTTTGCCGCCGAGAGCGGGACACTTGCCGCGATGGTCCAGGCGGTCAACGGTTAGGGTCCGTGGATAGATAATACCAATCGCCCTTGATGTTGACCCATCGGCAGCACCGAGCAACCGGCATGGCGAGCGCGGGCTTCGCCGTCGATGCCTTTGTTTCCGCTCGTAAAAGGCGTGGATACCGGCATGCGCCGGCATGACGGAAGGGGTCAACCGACATGACGGACGGGGTCGACCGAAGAGTCTGCATCAATGCCGGTTGGTATAAGTGCTGCGACGTTGGTACTGCCGCCCAATCCCGTCATAGCGGGCGTAGGCGCGCTATCCGGGCCTTTTCCAAGCCGTGGATGGCGGGCCTTCGGCCGCCATGACGATGAGAGGCTGGCGGCGCTCGTCAAATGATTCGGTTATTGCACCACGAGCTCTTAGTCCGGATGGCGGTCATTTCCCGATGCAGAATTTTGAAAACACCGTGTCGAGAATGTCTTCCACGCCGACATGGCCGGTAATCCGGCCCAGCGCCCGCATCGCCAGTCTCAGGTCCTCGCCGCGCAACTCCGGCAGGTCGGCCCGTTCGGCGGCGTCCAGGTGATCGGCGGCTTCGAGCAGGGCGGCGCGATGGCGGAACCGGGTCAGCGGCGGGGGACCGCTTGATTCCGTCATCGCGCGTGCCGACCCGGCGAGCCGAGTGCGCAATGTGTCCATGCCGAGGCCGGTTTTCGCGCTGATCCGCAAAGCGCCATCGGGCCCCGGCAGGCCGAGATCAGCCTTGTTGGCGACCAGCAGGGATCCGCTTGCGGCCGGCGCCGTAGGGTGTCCGGCTTCCACAACCGTGATGACCAGATCGGCTTCCTCGGCGCGCGCGATGGCTCGTCGGACGCCTTCCGCCTCGATACGGTCGGTGGTGTCGCGTAGCCCGGCGGTGTCCACCAGTGTTACGGGAACGCCGCCCAGCACGACACGGGTTTCCAACGCGTCGCGCGTGGTCCCGGGGAGTTCCGAAACGATCGCCACATCGCGGCCGGCCAGGGCGTTGATCAGGGTGGACTTGCCGACGTTCGGCGTGCCGGTGATGGCGAAGAAGAGACCCTCGCGCAGCTTTTCGCCGCGCCCGGCGTCGTTCAGATGGGTGCCGATTTCAACGCGAACGGCGCGCAAGGTCGCGAGCAGTTGGTTTTCGACTTCCGGCGGCAGGTCTTCGTCGGGGAAGTCGATCAGCGCCTCCTGAAAGGCCAGGATGCCCCGCAGGCGATCGGCCCAATCCTGGTAGAGCGCGCCCAAAGCGCCTTCGAGCTGCCGCAGCGCCTGCTTGCGCTGTGCCTCGGTTTCCGCCGCGACAAGGTCGTGGACCGCCTCGGCTTCGACCAGGTCCATCCGGCCGTTCAGGAACGCGCGGCGGGTGAACTCGCCGGGTTCCGCCGGCCGCAGCCCGGTTTCCGTCAGGGCGCCGGCCACGCCATCAATGACCGCTCGACCGCCATGCACGTGCAGTTCGGCGGAATCCTCACCGGTGTAGGTGCCGGGTCCGGGCATCCATAGCACCAGCGCGTGGTCGAGCATCGCGCCCGACGGGTCGTGCAGGCGGCGGAGTGAGGCGTGGCGCGGGGTGGGCAGGGCGCCGCCGCACAACCCGGCCACGGCCGTGCCGGCGCCGGGGCCGCTGAGGCGTATTACCGCGATGGCGGCGCGGGCGGATCCGGAGGCGAGGGCAAAGATCGTGTCAGTGAACATGGCCGTATGATTGATGCGTAAGGCGGACGAACGGTGCTGTCGCACGCGAACCCGTAGAGCCTGGCTTAATAAACCATTTGTTCACACATTGCCGTCAAAAAGGAAAAGCCGGCGGAACCACCCGCCGGCTTCAACCTGGAGGAAGAGATGGAGATGAAACATCTTAACTTCCTAGCAGCAATGTTGGTGATCGTGATCATAAAAGTCAAGATCATCATCAAAAAACGCTAGGGGATCGGGCCGGTTCATTCGCGGGCCGGCCCACCCCAAGGTGAACGATGTCTATCCCGGGACCGAAATCTTCCGCAGCCCGTCCGCCACGGTCAACGTGCCACCGGTCGCCGCCCGGATCTCGTCCACCGTCAGGCCGGGGGCGATTTCGCGCAGCAGAAAGCCGGTGCCGGTTGGCTCGAAAAGGCCGTAATTGGTGGCGACCAGGGTGACGACGCCGCGTGCGGTCACCGGCAGGTCGCACGCCGTCACCAACCGTGGGCTGCCGTCGCGCGTTACATGCTCCTGGATGATGAACACCCGTTTGGCGCAGGCGGCCAGGTCCATCGCACCGCCGATCCCGCCACCCTTCTGGC
>DATAZJ010000329.1:0-4111 GCA_036272115.1 Rhodopila sp.
GATTTGACTTGCGGATTCGATGCTAATTGCGGGCATTTCGAGCAGCCGGCGAGAGGCGATCACGGTACTGGATGCTACCGGCTGAAATCTCTTCTCCGCGAGGCTCCGCGTGAACTCAGCGGAACTCCGCGTCATTCTTGATTACTTTCTTGCCGACGGCATTCACGGATCGTGCGGGTGAAACAACGAAATGCAGCAGACTGCGGTCTGCTTCCGGTCCGCTGAAAGACTGATACTATGAAGCCAGCCTCTCTCCGTCATGGGGGGCGAAGGGGCGCCGTCCATGCCTTTGTTTCCGCACATGCAGGCGTGGATGCCGACCTCCGTCGGCATGACGGACGAGGCGAACCGAAGAGTCTGCCGCAAAACGACTTGGGATAAGAGCGATGCCGGTTGGGATGAGAGCGATGTCGGTTGGGATAGGCGCTCCAGAGGGAGTGTGGCTGCCTGATACCGTCGTGGCGACGAGAGGCGGATGCACTGTGCTTGATGATTCGATTATTCCTTGCGGCGCTTCAAAACAGCTTCTCCGCCCGGAAACTTAGCCACTTGCCTCGCCCGATGATGATGTGGTCGTGCACCGCGATCCCCATCACCGCCGCCGCGCGCACGATTTCGCCTGTCAGGGTCACGTCTTCCCGGGACGGGGTGGGCTCGCCGCTGGGGTGGTTGTGCGCCAGGATCACCGCGCTGGCGTGCAGTTCCAGGCAGCGGCGGACCACCTCGCGGGGATAGGCCGGTGCGTGGTTGATCGTTCCGGTCCCCTGCACCTCATCGGCGATCAGCTTGTTGCGGCCGTCCAGGAACAGCACGCGGAACTGTTCGGTGCGCTCGTGGCCCATCGCGGCGGTCAGGTATTCGGTCAGGCGCTCCCACGTCGACAGGATCGGTTGAGCTGCGACTTCGTGCCGCATCATCCGCAGGGCTGCCGCCTGCACCAGCTTGATCGCCGCCGCGCCGGCCTCGCCGATCCCGTCCACGGCCAGCAGTTCCGTTGGCGGCGCCCCGAGGACCCCGCCGAAGGTGCGGAACCGGTCCAGCAGCGCGCGGGCCAGCGGTTTCGTGTCGCGCCGGGGCAGCGCGATGAACAGGATCATCTCCAGCATCTCGTAATCGGCCAGTGCGTCGGGTCCGGCCCGCAGCAGGCGCTGGCGCATGCGCATGCGGTGTCCCTCGGCGCCTGCGGCGACAACGGGGTCCATCGGTGCGGGCACCAGATCGGGCAGGAACGACATTTCGGCCATACCGGCCGGCTTCGGGCGTTTGGACATGGGGCTCGCGGCGTGACGGTCGCCGCGCAGCCTAGAAGGCAAATGTTGCCAATCAGCTAACGCCGAGCGGCGGCTTGTCCAATCCGGCGGGGGAGAGGGTGAAGATCTCGCAGCCGGTGTCGGTGACGCCGATCATGTGCTCGAACTGGGCGGACAGGCTGCGGTCGCGGGTCACCGCGGTCCAGCCGTCGTCGAGCACCTTCACCTCCGGCCGGCCGGCGTTCACCATCGGCTCGATGGTGAAGAACATGCCGGTGCGCAGGATCGGGCCTTCGCCGATGCGGCCGAAATGCAGCACGTTCGGTGGTTCGTGGAAGCGGCGGCCGATGCCGTGGCCGCAGAAATCGCGCACGACGCTGAAGCGGTTGGACTCGACGTATGTCTGTATGGCATGGCCGACATCGCCCAGCGTCGCGCCGGGCTTCACCACTTTCAGGCCGCGCATCAGCGACTCGTAGGTGACGTCGATCAGGTTTCGCGCCCGGGTGTTCGGTGTGCCGGCGGCATACATCCGCGACGAATCGCCGTGCCAGCCGTCCAGGATGACGGTGATGTCGATGTTCAGGATGTCGCCGTTCTCCAGCTTCCGGTCGCTGGGGATGCCGTGGCAGACGACATGGTTGATGGAGGTGCAGATCGACTTCGGGTAGCCGCGATAGTTCAGGCAGGCCGAGATCGCGCCGTTATCGAGGATGAAATCGTCGCACAGCTTGTCCAGCATGGCGGTGGACACGCCCGGCTTCACATGCGGGGCGATCATGTCCAGGGTCTGCGCGGCGAGGCGTCCCGCCGCCCGCATCCCGGCAAAATCGCCTGGCGCGTGGATCGTGATGCGCCTTGAATCTGCTCCGCCGTCCATGACCGTACTCCGCCCGCCTTCCGCTGCCGCCCATCAACATGCGCAACCACCTCGTCCGGTGCAAGGCCAACCTTTGTAACCAGACCGGCGCGAGGCCGTCGTTCAGTGCGCGGCCGCCCAGGTCCGGCCGGTGCCGGTCTCCACCACCAGCGGCACGGACAGCACGGCCGCGGCCTCCATCACGCGCTTTGCGACGGCGGAAAGCGCCTCGGCTTCATCGTCGGGGGCCTCGAACAGCAGTTCGTCGTGGACCTGGAGCAGAAGGCGGGATCGCAGGCCCTCGGCGCGCAGCACGGCGGGGAGCCGGACCATGGCGCGCTTGATGATGTCGGCGGCGCCGCCTTGCAGGGGGGCATTGATCGCCTGCCGCTCCGCATAGGCGCGCCGGGCGCCGTTCTTGTCGGCGATGCCGGGCACCCAGCAGCGGCGGCCGAACGGCGAGACCACGTAGCCGTTTTCGCGCGCGGTTTTCTTCGTCTGCTCCATGTATTCCAGGATGCCGGGATAGCGTTCGAAGTAACGACCGATAAAGCCGCGGGCTTCGCCTGGGGTGATACCGAGCTGACGGGCGAGGCCGAAGCCGGAGATGCCGTAGATGATGCCGAAGTTGATGGCCTTGGCGCGGCGTCGCGTCATCGGGTCCATGCCGGCCATCGGGATGCCGAACACCTCGCTGGCGGTGCGGGCGTGGATGTCCTCGCCGTTGGCAAAACTGTCCTTCAGCACCGGCAGGTCGGCGACGTGGGCGAGCAGCCGCAGTTCTATCTGCGAGTAGTCGGCGCTGACCAGAACGTGGCCGGGTTCGGCGATGAAGGCGTGGCGGATGCGGCTGCCTTCCTCCGTGCGGATCGGGATGTTCTGCAGGTTGGGATCGGTGGAAGACAGCCGGCCGGTAGAGGCGATCGCCATGGCGAAAGAGGTGTGCACCCGGCCGGTTTCCGGGTTGATGTCGGTCACCAGCGCGTCGGCGTAGGTGGATTTCAGCTTCTGCAACTGCCGCCATTCCAGGATGCGGTTCGGCAGGTCGTGGCCCTGGTCGGCCAGCGTCTGCAGCACGGAGGAATCCGTCCCCCATGCGCCGGTCTTCATGCGCTTGCCGCCGGGTAGTTTCTGTTCGTCGAACAGGACTTCCCCGAGTTGCTTCGGGCTGCCGACGTTGAACGGATGACCGGCGAGGCGGTGGCAGTCCTGCTCCATCACCGCCATGCGGGCGGCGAAATCGACCGACATGCGGCGCAGGTCGTCGGCATCGACTTTCACACCGGCACGTTCCATGTCCAGCAGGATGGGCAGCAGGCGACGTTCCACCTGCTCATACAGCGCCAGGCCGCCGTTCAGTCGCAGCCGGGGCTTCAGCGTGTCCCACAGGCGCAGGGCGACGTCGGCGTCCTCGGCCGCGTAGGCGGTGGCGCGATCGATCTGCACCTGGGAGAACGGGACGCGGTTGCGGCCGGTGCCGGTGACCTCGTCATAGCTGATCGGGGTGTGGCCGAGGTGGAGCTGGGACAGTTCGTCCAGGCCATGCCCGTGCATGCCGGCCTCCTGCGCGTAGGAGATCAGCATGGTGTCTTCCACCGGCGCCGGCATCGGGAAGCCGGCGCGCGACAGGATCATCATGTCGAACTTGGCGTTCTGGAAGATTTTCAGGACGGAGGGGTCGGTCAGCAAGGGGCTGAGGATTTCGATCGCATCGGCGAGCTTCAACTGTTCGCCCAGGACCTCATGCGCCACCGGCACGTAGCAGGCTCGGCCTGCCGCGGTGGCGAGGGAGAACCCGATCAGGCGGGCGCGCATGGCGTCCAGGCCGTCGGTTTCGGTGTCCATCGCCACGCGGCCGATGGCGGTTGCCTCGGTGACCCAGGCGCGCAGGGCGTCGGGCGAGGTCACGCTGTCGTACGGGCCGAAGCCGTGTTCGGTGGGCGGGGGCACCAGGCCCATGTCGGGCTGCGCGAGCTTCTGCGGCGGCGCGTCCGTCCGGGGC
>DATAZJ010000330.1:0-4360 GCA_036272115.1 Rhodopila sp.
GCGCGGGGTTCCTGGAGCTGAACAGCGGGCATTTTGCGTCGGTGCAGACCCCGGGGCTGGTGTCGCAGGCGATCCATTCGTTCCTGCACGCGTTGGGGCAGTGATCGGGATTGGGCTGCGTTCTCTCGGCGAGGTGTAGAGGCTACTGACAGAACGGTGTCAGTAGCGGGTGATTAGTATGGGGGACGTTCGAAGTTAATTCGAAGGGTCCGTCTCATGACTGTTTCTGTATCCGAGATCGTTGTGCGGGCGCAGAACGGTTCTCACCGGCGCGGTCTTATTCTTTTGACGTTGTGCCTTGGGGTACTGGTCGCGCAGGTCGATACCTCGGTGGTCAATCTGGCCGTGCGGCAGATTGGCGTGGCGTTCGATGCGTCGGTGGCGTCGCTGCAATGGGTGCTGGATGCCTATAACCTGGTCTATGCGGTGCTGCTGCTGAGTGGGGGGTTGTGTGCTGATCTGTTCGGGCGGCGGCTGATTTTTCAGTCGGGCGCGGCGGTGATCGCGGCGGCCTCGGTGGGGTGCGTGCTGTCGCCTGATATCGGCGTGTTGATCGGTGCGCGTGTGCTGATGGGGGTTGGTGCGGCGATGCTGCTGCCGGCTTCGCTGGCGATCGTTCGGGTGGTTTGGCCGGATGCGCGCGAGCGGCAGCGGGCGCTGGGGGTGTGGGCCAGTTGCAACGGGTTGGCGTTCGTGATCGGGCCGACTCTGGGCGGTCTGCTGATCGGGCATTTCGGCTGGCAGAGCGTGTTTCTGGTCGCGGTTCCGCTGGCGGTCGCCGCAGTGGTGCTGGCGGGCATCGTTGTGCCGGAATCAGCGAATCCGGCAGGGCGGAGCCTGGATTTTCCGGGGCAGTTCCTGGGCGCCGTCGGCCTGGGCGGGCTGGTGTTCGGGGTGATCGCCTTGCGTGAAGGCGGCCTGGCGGGGGTGGTGTCGCTGGCTGCCGCGGTGATCGCCATTCCGTTGTTCCTGATGGTGGAACGCCGAGCGGGCGGGCGGGCGCTGGTGCCGTTGGATTTGTTCCGGGGCGGGTCGTTTCGCGGGGCGGTCGCCGCGACCTGCGCGATGACGTTCGGTATCTACGGCATGATTTTCCTGTTGCCGCTGGTATGGCAGTCGTCGGGATTGCTGACGGCACGTGGGGCCGGGTTGGCGTTGGCGCCGTGTGCGGTGCTGTTTTTTGTGATCGCGCCTCGGTCCGGGCATTTGGCGCAACGCGTCGGGACGCGGATGTCGACCGCTGGTGGGACGGCCATCATCGGATCGGGGCTTGTGGTTTTGAGTCTGACGCATCTTGGCGCGCCGCTGCCGATGGCGCTGATCGGGCTTGGGCTGACCGGGATCGGCATGGGGATCAACACGGGACCCTTGATGTCGGTAGCGGTCGATGCGGTCGGGGCGGAGCGGTCGGGTACCGCGTCGTCGCTGATCAATGTCGCGCGCATGGTGGGGGCCACGATGGGTGTCGCGGTGCTCGGCGCCGCCTTCGCGCTGGGCGGCGGTGGCGTGGAGGGATGGCGGGCCGCAATGCTGCTGGGTGGTGGGGTGCAGCTTTGCGGCGCGCTGATGGCGTGGCGGACGATCCGGTAGGTCGTTTGTCGTGGTCTTGATCGTTCGGCGCCGTCATGGGGTGCGATCACCATCCATGGCTTTGTTTGTGGATTTAGAAGGCGTGGATACCGCCATGCGCCGGCATTACGGGTGAGGGTTACCTGGTCGCCATGCGCCGACATGACGGCTGGGGATTACTTGGCCGCCATGCGCCGGCATGACGGGTGAGGGTTGCTCAGTCGCCATGCGTGGGCATGGCGGCTGGGGGGTTACTCGGCCGCGTGTCGTTTTGCGGCCAGGCGGTCGATTTCCGCTTGCACGGCGGCGCCGGACTGGCCGGTGAATTCGTCGTGGTGGTCGCGGGCGTAGGCGTAGCTGCCGGTGCGCCACTCGCGGGACGATTGGAAGTGCGGGTGGACGTAGCGGGCCATCAGTTCGTAGTGGCGTTTGGTCTCGGCCCAGTCGGCCCAGTTCTGCGCCAGTTCCATGATGACGCCGAAGCCGCCGGAGCCTTTCAGCAGACGCTCGATGAAGACGATGGCGTCGTCGGGTGTGCCGATGCAGGCGGTGCCGCTATCGACCATGTATTGATAGCGGTCGGTGATATCGCCTGGAACGATCGGGAAGGTGGCGACATCGCGGAAGTAGTCGCAGAAATTGTCCAGGCCGTGCTTGACGTTCTCGCGGGCTTTTTCGCGGGTTTCGGCGATGTGCATCAGGGTGACGAGGCGCCAGTTCTTGCGGTCCGGGGTGTGGCCGTTGGCGGTGGCGGTGGTGGCGTAGAGGTCCCAGTTGCTGGCGTGGTGTTTCAGGGCGTCGTCGCTGGTGCCGCCGATCGACAGCATGCCCAGGCCGTGGCGTCCGGCGGCCAGCGCACCAGCGGGGGACCGAGCGGCGGCGACGGCCATCTCCGTGCGGGGGCGGGTGTAGGGGGGCAGTTGCAGTTGGGCGTCGCGGAGGTCGAACCAGTCGGATTTGCGGGTGACGCTTTCGCCGGCCAGCAACTGGATGATCACGTCGAGGGATTCGTTCATCATGCGGCGCTGGTCGGACGGGTCGATGCCGATTTTCTTCGCGTCATGCACCAGAGAGCCGGGGCCGACGCCCAGCATCGCTCGGCCGCGGGTCTGGTAATCCAGTTGCACCATGCGGTCGGCGACTATGAATGGGTTGTGGTACGGCAGCGAAACGACGCCGGTGCCGAGGCGGATGTGCTTGGTGCGTTCGGCGGCGGCGGCGATGAAAACCTTGGGGCTGGCGATGATCTCGAAGCCGCCGGAATGGTGCTCGCCGATCCAGGCCTCGTGGTAGTTCAGCGCGTCCAGGTGCTGGAGCAGTTCCATATCCCGTTCCAGGGCCAGAATGGGATTTTCCGCCAGGCTGTGGAACGGCGCGAGGAAGATGCCGCTGCGTAGATGGGTCATGTGGGCGCTCCTGTGGTCCTTTGGGGTGATCCTGGTTGAATTTGGCCGAGCGTTCAATGCCGGGGGGTTCTTTGCCCGCCGCGAGGGTTGACACAAGGGGGGAAATCCGGAGCCTCGGGATTGGGTGGGAACAACCGGGAGACCGAGCCGTGTCTGAGGTCATGGAAGAAAGGCGGTCCGCCGCTCAGGCGGATGCGCGGCGGTTTGATGTGGTGGTTGTCGGTGGGGGTCTGGGCGGTCTGTATGCCTTGCATCGGCTGCGCGGGCTGGGGCTGTCGGTGCTGGTGTTCGAGGCTGGGTCCGGGGTCGGGGGAACGTGGTTCTGGAACCGCTATCCGGGTGCTCGGTGCGATGTCGAGAGCATGGAGTATTCGTATGGGTTCTCCGACGCGTTGCAGCAGGAATGGAGCTGGCCGGAGCGGTATGGCACGCAGCCGGAAATCCTGCGGTATATCAATCATGTGGCCGATCGGTTCGATCTGCGGCGGGATATCCAGCTGAGCACGCGTGTGGTGTCGGCGGTGTTCGATCCGCTGGCCGGGCTTTGGACGTTGGAGACCGATCAGGGTGATCGGGTCGTTACGCGGTATTGCGTGATGGCGAGCGGGAATTTGTCGACGCCTCGGGTGCCTGATTTCAAGGGATTGGAGGCGTTCCAGGGCAAGTGGTATCATACCGGACTGTGGCCGCATGAGGGGGTGGATTTTTCCGGATTGCGGGTGGGTGTGATCGGCACCGGGTCTTCGGGTGTGCAGATGATCCCGCGTATCGCCGAGCAGGCGGATCATCTGACGGTGTTCCAGCGGACGGCGAATTTCAGTTTGCCGGCGCGGAATGCGCCGCTGGATCCGGAGAAAGAGCGGCGGCACAAGCAGGAATACGAGGATCGCCGTCGGGCGGCGCTGGATACGCCGTTTGGGATTGCCGGGCATCCGGCGCCGACTCAGGCTGCCCTGGAGGCGACGGAGGCGGAACGGCAGAGCGCCTATGAGCGGAAATGGGCCGAGGGCGGCAGCATCAGTTTCCTGTATTCCTACACTGATCTTTTGGTGAGCAAGGAGGCGAACGATACGGCGTCGGAGTTCGTGCGCCAAAAGATCAGGAGCATCGTTCGCAATTCGACGACGGCGGAGGTCCTGGCGCCGAAGGATCATCCAATCGGGACGAAGCGGCTGTGCCTGGATACCAATTATTATGAGACTTATAATCGCAATAACGTTTCTTTGGTGGATGTGAAGAACGATCCGATCGAGGAGATCACCTCGACTGGTGTGCGGACCAAGGGCGGGACGTATGGGCCGTTCGATGCGATCGTGTTTGCGACCGGGTTCGACGCGATGACCGGGGCGTTGCGGGAGATTGATGTTCGGGTTGAGGGCGGGCCG
>DATAZJ010000331.1:0-16329 GCA_036272115.1 Rhodopila sp.
CCTTGGTGCCGGACATGAGGTTCCCTTGGGTTGCGGGTGATGGTTGTAGACTTGGGTGGAGGTTGGGGGAAGTTCAGGGGTTTGGATGGCTGGGGTCTTGCCGTTTGTCTCCTGAGCCGGTGTTGGGCCTGGGATTTTCAACACGAGGTCAGAACGAGAGCCACGGGGAGCTACGCAGAAGAATGGTGTTGTCTCGGGTCGTTCTGCCTGGGTTATCGGCGGGACCTTGGCGGGTCGTTCATTTCACCTTGGATGCGGTCGTTCATTTCATCCGGGACGATGTGACCGGTTAACCGAAACGGGCCAATGTGTAGCGGGGGTCGATTGTTTCGTTGTGCAGGATTGCCTCGGCGGTGATCTGGCCTACCGCGGGGCCTAGCGTGTAGCCGTTGGCGGTTACCGTGTTGTAGAAGCCGGGCAGTCCGGGGGTCTCGCCCAGCAGGGGGGCGCGATCGATCGCGGGGTTGATGCCGGTCCAGGTGCGCACGATGGACAGGGCCTTTACCGCTGGCAGGGCGCGTTCGCAGACCCAGAGGTTGCCCTCGATATTGCGACGCAACGGGCTGGTTCGTCCGCTTGAAGGATCGAAATCGCCGAACCAGCCACCGCCGATCAGGAAGCCGCCGCTGGCCTGCTGTTTCAGCGACAGATGGCGGTTGGCGAGCGCGATCAGATGACGGGTCAGTGGCGGCGCGGGTTCGGTTACGATCACCTGCTGCACCGTGCCGGTCACCGGCAGGTCCAGGCCGACCATGCGGCCGATGCGGGCGGCCCAGGGGCCGGTCGCGTTCACCAGCCGGTTGGCGGTGACCTGCCCTCGGCTGGTGGTGACGGTCCAGGTGGTTCCGGTCTGCCCGATCGCCTGGACCTCCGCCCCGCGCAGCAGGCGGGCGCCGTGGGCCTTGGCCTGTTGCAGTAGTGCCATCATGCCGCGTAACGGATCGCCGTAACCCTCGGCCGGAACGAAATCGGCGCCCACCATACGGTCGGACAAAGCGGGGGCCAGGTCGCGCAGTTCGTTGCCTTGCAGGACGTGGCTGTCGATGCCCCACCGCCGCTCCATCGCCGATTTGCGGCGCAGCCACGCCAGGCCGGCCTCATCCTCGGCCAGCATCAGGCCGCCTTCGGTACGGATGCCCAGGTCCTGCCCCACCGCCGCACCGATCGCCTTCCACAGCGCGATGCTGCGCGGCGCGAGCGGCAGGGTGTAGGCCGCGGGGCCGCCGTCCTGCGGCGTGTCGTCAGTGAAATCGTAAGACAGCAACTGCACGTGCAGGCTGCCGGCATTGGCGGTGCTGGCGGCCATCGCGGCTTCATCGCGGTCGATCAGCAGGACGTCGGCGCCGCCTTTGGCAAGGAAATACGCTGTGGACAGGCCGGCCGCGCCGCCGCCGATCACGACCACGTCGGCATGGCGTGTCTCGATCGGCAGGGGTGGCAGCGCGTGCAGGCGGACGGGTGGGGCGGGATCGGCCAGCAGGGGGGCGGTGAATTCGGCGGCCTCGCGCATCAGCGGCGCGACGGGGACGGGGCGGAGCGGGGCTCGGGGCGCGGCGAAACCTTCGGATTCGGGGACGCCGGGGCACAGGCGCGCGATCGTCGCGGCACAGAAACGGCCTTGGCAGCGGCCCATGCCGGCTCGGGTGGCTTTCTTCAGGGCGGGTAGCGAGGTCAGGCCGGAGGCGATCTCGGCGCGCAGCCAGGCGGCGGTGACTTCCTCGCAGCGGCAAACCATCGTGGCATCGGCGATGGTTGGCGGAGGGGCGGCATACACGCGCCACAAGGCGGCCTGGAATGACTCGGCGCGGGCCAAGGCAGCGCGGGCGGCGGCGTCCGGCGGTGCGGTAAAACCAAGTTCGCGGGCGGCAGCCAGGCCGGCCAGGCGGCCCCTCGCCTGGGCGATTTGGGCTCCGCCGAGGGTCGCGCCGTCGCCGACGGTGAAGACGCCGGTGACGGTTGTACGTCCGTCCGCATCGGCCTCGGTGGCGAGATGGCCGGCGCCACGATC
The DNA here is from genome assembly GCA_036272115.1 of Rhodopila sp. Lineage (GTDB taxonomy): Bacteria > Pseudomonadota > Alphaproteobacteria > Acetobacterales > Acetobacteraceae > Rhodopila. The sequence continues at coordinate 2,009 of DATAZJ010000331.1, forward strand.
GACGAAGCGATGTGGCACGCCGAGGGCTCGGGCGAGATTGACTTCCGGCTGGAAGCCCATGTTGAGGGCGACGACGTCGACGTCGAAGCGGTGCGGGCCGGCGATGGCGGTGCGAACACGGTCGTCGCCGGTCAGGCGATCCAGTGGGGTGCCCCAGTGCAGGGGCACGCCGGCCAGGCGCAGGCGGCGGAGCATGGCCCAGCCGTCGAGCAGAAGGTCCCATTCCGCCCGAGCCATGCGTGCCAGGTCTCGCCAGCCCGCCACGCTGGGCCGAGGCGCCGCTTCCAGGACGGCGACCGGGGTGATGCCGCCAGCCAGGAGTTCGCAGGCGAGTTGCAGGTTGAGCGGGCCGCTGCCGGCGATCAGCACGCGCTGGCCGGGCGAGACGCGCTGGGTACGCACCAGGGTCTGCAGGCCGCCGGTGGTCATAACCCCTGGGAGAGTCCAGCCAAGTATCGGCACCGGGGCTTCGTGTGCCCCGGTGGCCAGGATGAGGCGGCGCGGATGGTAGGTGACGGACTGGCCGCGCACGATCGCCGCCACCTCATCCGGCGCGAAGGCGCCCCAGACGGTGGCGCCGGTTTCCAGTCTTGCGCCGGCCCGTTCGATTCGGATGCGCAGGTCGGTGCCCAGGCGGAACTGGTGGTCCGGAGCGGAATCGGTATGGCTCTGGGCCAGCGGCTTGGCGAATTGGCCGCCGGGGGCGTGGCGTTCGTCCAGGACGACGACAGAGGCTCCGGCTTCGGCCGCCGCGATCGCCGCAGACAGGCCGGCGACTCCGCCGCCAACCACCAGGACGTCGCAGTTGCGTTCGTCGGACGGCGGGGCGGCATCTTGGGCCAGTTCGGTGGGGAAACCGCTGGTCACGTGCACGCCGTCCTCCGCTGGCGTAAGGCAGGCGCGCTGGCCGATACGGCCGTTGACGGTGACGACGCAATCGAAACAGGCACCCATGCCGCAGAACACGCCGCGTGGCGCGCCGGACGCGGTGTGGCGAAGGGTCGTGATGCCGGCGGCCGAAAGGGCGGCAGCGATCGTTTCGCCCTGCAGGGCTTCGATCCGCTGGTCGTCAAACTGGAAGGAGATGGTTTGGCCGGTGGGCCGGATCGTGGGGTGAGCAAGGCGCATCGGCGCAACATGCCCATGCCGGCGCCCGGTTCCAACCCGCATCGATCGGGGTCGTCGGGGTCTTGGCTTCGGGCTGGTCGGGCGGCGGCATTGTAATCGTTGCCGGTCGGCGGCTTGACCCGCATTCGTGGCGGGGTCAGCACACGGATTTGTCATTTACGCTGGATTTCGCCAAATTGGCGCCGCCTCGGAGGATGGGAATGACGGGTATGACTTCCAACAATCTCCACAAAGAAGAAGACGAAGGCTACCTGGCGGCGGAAGCCGGCCGGGGCGCCTCGGAGAATCCGTATCCGCGCGGCACGATCCGCTTCGAGCAATGGCGTTCCGGCTGGCAGATCAGACGCAACGAGACGCAGAGCAAGACGAATGAGGGTTATGTGGCCGCGGTGGCTGAACGGAGCCTGTCGGCCAATCCGCATCCTCGTGGGACGATCCGGTATGAGGAATGGCGGGTCGGCTGGCAGATCCGGCAGGGCGAAACGGAGCGCGCGCTGAGATTGGCCGATGCGCAGCGCGGGTCGGATCGGTTCAGGCCGGCGGCCGAGTCGGATGAGCGGGTCGCGATGTCGCGGGATAGCGCCGACGAGGTTTAGTGCCTCATCGCCCAGGTCTTCGGGACCATCAGCGCAAGGGCGGCTTGTGGTCGTCGCTTCGCTTTTTTGAGGCAAATTCGCGGGATGAAGGGGATTTCCTTTGCCTCGAGGGTTTCCCAGCCGGGTGGGGCCCGTTCCCCGGCGGAATGGAACAGCACGCTTCCGAACCGGTCGGCAGGTTGACGGCAAAGTCGGCGTAGGCGGCGGGCGCGGGTTCGGCGATGGCGGAGATTGGGGATATTTGGCGCGGGTAGTGGCAGGCGGCGCCTCGGCCGAGGGCGAGCCTGACGTATGGGCCGGTGAGCGCGTGCCATATCGGATCGTCGAGCAGGTTGGGCGTCGGACGGGTTCTTCTCGGTTGCGTGCGGTGTAGCAGACCGGGGTAGATGGTTCTCGCAGGAATCCGACATGGTGGCGGCATCCTTGACAGCGGCGGTGGCGGTGCCACGCTCCGGGCAACGCGACGGAGGAAAAACACCATGCGCTTCGGCCTGATCATCCGCGGTCAATATCCGCAGGGCGACGATATGCGTGTCCGGCTGAAGGAGGACCTCGACGCCGCCAGGCGGGCCGAGGAACTGGGGTATGATATCATCGGCAAGGGGTCACATTACAGTTCTTATCCGTTCCAGTACATCCAGCAGATTCCGTATCTGTGCCAGGTGGCGATGATCGCGCCGAAGCTGCGGCTGTGCCCAGGCGTGGTGTTGCTGCCGCTGCACAGTCCGCTGCATGTGGCGGAGGAGTTGGGCTCGCTGGACGTGATGTGCGACGGGAAGCTGGTATTTGGCGCCGGCATTGGTTACCGCGAGGTGGAGTTCAACGCCTTCGGGTCGACGCAGAAGCAGTCGGGGCCCAGGTTCGAGGAATGCCTGACCGCGGTGAAGCGGCTGTGGTCGGAAGAGTTCGTTTCGATGGACGGCAGCTATTTCAAGCTGGACAATGCCAACTGCACGACGAAGCCGGTGCAGAAACCGATGCCTCCGGTGTGGATCGGCGCCAATGCCAATGTCGGGATACGGCGGGCGGCGCGCATGGCGGATACGTGGTTCATCAATCCGCACAACAAGATCGACACCATCGCGCAACAGATGGAGGTCTACAAGCGGGCGCTTGACGATTGCGGCAAGCCGTTCCCGGATGAACTGCCGATGGCACGCGAGGTATTCGTGGCTCGGAACCGCGAGGAGGCGATCCGGCTGGCGAAACCGTCGCTGGAAGCGAAATACAAGGCGTACAAGGACTGGGGGCAGGACAAGGTGATGCCGTCCGGCGATGCGTTCAGCGTGGATTTCGAGGAACTGATGAACGACCGGTTTCTGTTTGGGTCACCGAACGAGGTGGTGGAGCAGATCCTGGTGCTGAAGCGCCGTTTCGGGATCAATACGCTGATCCTGGGCATTCACTGGGTCGGCATGCCGGCGAGCCTGGCGATGGAGCAGATGCAGTTGATCTCGGAAGAAGTGTTTCCCGCCGTTCGTTCCGCCTGAGAAGGATCGTTGGATATGAAAATTGGCGCCGTGATGTTCTTTACGACCGATTCCATGCAGCCGGCGGTGTTGGGCCGAGCGCTGGAGGAGCGGGGGTTTGAGAGTTTGTGGGTGCCGGAGCATACGCATGTGCCGTCTACTCGGCTGACGCCTTACATCGGCGGGGGGCCGCTGCCTCGGCCGTACTACGACATTTACGATCCGTTCCTGGCACTGAATGCCGCGGCGGCCGCGACGACGAGGTTGAATGTCGGGACGGGCATCGCGCTGGTGGTTCAGCGGGATCCGATCGTGACGGCGAAGATGGTTTCGACGATCGACCAACTTTCGCGGGGTCGGTTTCTGTTTGGGGTCGGCAACGGGTGGAACCGTGACGAGATCGAGAACCATGGCACTGCGTTTGGCTCGCGGAACAAGCTGGCGCGGGAGCGGATCGAGGCGATGCAGGCGATCTGGACTCACGATGAACCGTCGTACGAAGGAGAGTTCGTGAAGTTCGGTCCGATGAGCCAGTGGCCGAAGCCGTTTCAGAAGCCGTATCCGCCGATCATTGTCGGGGGAGCGTTTCCGTATGCTGCTCAGCGGGCCATTCGGTATGGGAATGGATGGATCCCGCGGGCGGATCGGTTGGAGCATGAGGGCGTGGGGGTGGTGATCAAGCAGTTCCGGGAGATGGCGGTGGAAGCTGGGCGGGATCCGGGTTCATTGCCGATCACGATATTCCGGGTGCCGGATGATCTGGTGAAACTGCGGTTCTGCCAGGAGGTCGGAATCGATCGGGTGGTGTTCAGTTTGCCGGCGGAGAAGGAGGACAAGATCATGCCGATCCTTGATCGGTGGGTCGCGGTGAAGCGGGAGCTGGGGGTTTGAGCCTCGCGGCCGCGAGACGGGCCTGATGCAGAGGAACAACATGACGCCGAAACTTGGGTATCTGCTGCCGACACGGGAGCAGATTATGGAGGGGCGGCCGGAGACGGGGCCTTTGCTGGCGTTGGCGACGCGGGCGGGGGCGCTGGGGTTTGACTCGGTCTGGGTGGGGGATTCGCTGACGGCGCGGCCTCGGCATGATCCGTTGACGCTGTTGGCAGGGGTGGTCGGACGGGTGCCGGGAATGACCGTCGGCACCGCGGTGTTGCTTCCGATGCTGCGGAATCCGGTGATTTTGGCGCATCAGGTGGCGACATTGGACCAGTTGTCGGAGGGACGGCTGATCCTGGGGGTCGGGTTCGCGGCGGATCGTCCGAATATCCGGGCCGAATTTGCCGCGGCGGGCGTGCCGTTCGAGCATCGGATCGGGCGGATGCTGGAGGGGCTGCGGTTGTGCAAGGCGCTGTGGTCGGGCCAACCGGTGGACTGGGATGGGCGGTGGCAGACGGTGCAGGCGGTGGTGGCCCCTACCCCGCATCGGGCCGGTGGGCCTCCGCTTTGGATCGGCGGCAATCTGCAAGGCAGCCTGGATCGGGCCGGAAAGTATTTTGACGGCTGGTTTCCAATCGCGCCTGGCGCGGCGGATTTTGCCTCCGGGCTGGCGCATGTGCGGAATGTGGCGCGGGAAAACGGCCGCGATCCGTCTTGCGTAAGCGGGGCGATGTACCTGACTGTCTCGCTCGATGATGACGCGGCGAAGGCGGACGAGCGGCTGAACGGCTTCCTGGAGCGCTATTACGGCCAGCCGGCCGTGGTCACGCGCCGGCGGCAAGCGTGCTATGCGGGACCGGAAGCGGGGTTGGCGGAGTGGCTGGCCGGTTACGCGGACGCCGGGGCGAGCCACCTGGTGCTGCGCTTCGCCGGGGACCACGAGCGACATCTGGCTGCGGTGGCGAAGCTGAGGACTTTGTAGGGAACAGGTTGCCCATTGGCCCTGTCCGCTGTATTGGGCAGCGCATGCCGAACGTTAAACGCGCCCCTTCGACCAAGCCTGCCCATGCACGAACCAATTTTGACGACCGCCTGAGTGCCGCCGCCGCCGCCAAACAAGCCTTGCTGGAGCGCTTTCGCGCCCGCCCGAGCCCCGACGACCCGGCTGAGATTGCACGGCAGGCGGCGCTGAAGGCGATCAGCGACGCGCGGGATGCGCGTGCGGCCGAACGCAGGGCCGCGAAGGAAGCAGAGGCGGCGCGAATCGCCGCCGAACTGGCGGCTCGCAAGACCGCGGAACAGATTGCCGCCGCCGAGGCGAAGGCTCGGGCAGCGGCGCTCGAAGCCGAACGGAAGGCGGCGCGGGATGCTCGCTATGCTGCGCGCAAGGCTCGGAAATAGGTTCTTAGCCGCGGATAACGCGGCCGCCTCCCCGTTCGAGTGCGTGCCTTTGGCACGGATGAGTCCATTTTCTTTCAACCGAAACGCCGTGTAGGGCGTCCCGGAGGCACCTATGGTCAAGCGTCGCAAAGAGGAAGATATCGCCGGAATCCTGGAATTCGAAGGACGCAGCAGCGAGGACCCTGAATTCCTGGAATGGCTGGCCGACCACAAGTCCCGCAACGGTGGGAAGATCCGGGTCAGCCAAGGCGGCAAGGGCGTGCGCGTGATGTTCGCCAAGGATGCGGACATGGCACTGTGGCAGCGGCGGTCGGACGCGGCGACGAAGGGTAAGAAATTCGTCGCGTGATATGTCCGGCTGGTGTTCCGCCAGCCGCATTAAATAGATTTCATCCCACGCGGTCTTCGCTGATTGTTCGGCCGCATGGCGGACCCTGCGCAGGGTGCATTCAGGAATTCCCGTTGCGATAGTCCGAGAAGACGCGGGATCGGCCGTGCATCCGGACTTTTCTCGCCGGGCTTTATCCGCATCGGCATTCAGCACCTCAAAATTATGCCGATGACGTCGAAAGATGTTTGACTCAACCCGGCGAACCACCAGCCCTTGATTTTGTGGGCCGATCCACCCGACCGCACGGGATGCTTCTCTCGGGACCGGATTACCAGGCTGAGCTGGGATGGCACGGAGGGCGTCACGAACGGCGCCCTTTTCCGTTTGGGGGGTGTTTAGCGCAGCACGGCTTCGGTCTTGCGTGTGATCAGTTCGAAATCGATTTCGCCGCCCAGGCCAGGTTCTGTCGGGGCGTGCATCAGGCCGTTGGCGTCGATCTCCAGGTCCTTGACCATGCCGTATTTGTGGGCGCCGTCGGGCAGCAGGACTTCCCACATCGTGGTGTTCCGCAGCGCCATGCACAGATGCAGGTTGGCGCGGTTGTTCAGGGAATTGCCGGAGTGATGGACCTCGTACTTCATGCCAAACGCCTCGGCGAGGTGGGCGGTTTTCAGCATGGTGGTCAGGCCGCCTTTGTTGGGGATGTCGCCGCGCAGGTAGTCGGTGGCTTTCTCGGTCAGCCAGATCGGGTAGGTGTCGAGGCCGCCGGCGGGGTATTCGGTGGCCATGATCGGGATGTCGAGTTTCTGGCGCAGTTTGACATAGCCGTAGATGTCCTCGTCGGAGAGCGGGTCCTCGAACCAATAGTAGCCCAGGTCCTGGATCGCGCGGCCGACCCGCAGGGCGTCGGTGTAGTCGTAGGACCAGGTGGAATCGAGCATCAGCCGGTAGTCGTCGCCGACCGCCTTGCGTACGGCCTGGCAGACCCGGATGTCGTGGTCTGGATCGCGCGGCGGGTGGATCTTGTAAGCCTGCCAGCCGGCGGCCTTGAACGCCTGGGCCTGATCGACATAGGCAGCCACGTCAGGCAGCACCTGCGAACTGGCGTAGGCGGGGATCGACGTGCGGTAGGTGCCCATCAGGGCATGGACAGGCAGCCCCGCGATTTTGCCCGCAAGGTCCCATAGCGCGGTATCGACGGCACCGATGGTGCGGTAACTGACGGTGCGGTTGACCAGGCGCATGCCGGCGTGGATGCGTTCTCGCTCCAGCGGGTCGCGGCCCATCAGCATCGGCTTCAGGGAGCGGATCAGTTGCGGGCCGTCCATCGCGGCGGGGTTGCTGGCGGAACCGAGGAAAGCGTGGCCCTCCAGCCCCGCGTCGGTGTGGATGCGCAGCAGGCCGAGACTGCTGCCAGAGGCGGCGGTGGCGCCCTGGTGGTAGATGGTGGCCGGGATGTCGTTCCAGGCGAAGATCGTCAGCGAGACGTCATCGATTTTCATGGTGTTTCTCCCCATTGGTCAGGTTGGCACGGATGGGGCGTGGCGAGAACCCGTCAGCGCGGAATGTCGGCTGATGTTCGCCCGAAGATCGGGTGGGAAGCGGCGTCGTTGACGATAATGGTGGCGTCTTCCGGGAGCAGGAAGCCGGCGGATTCAGCGTCTCGGGCGGCGATGCGGATGCGGTTCAGGTAGTCGTCGTTGTTCTTGTAGCGCTGTTGCAACGAGGGTTGCTTGTTCGCCGGGTCGTTTGTCGTGGGGAATGGCAGATAGGCGCCGACGAGCGAGCAGGAGAAGGTCAAGGGGTGGTTCTGGGCGCCGTTGACTCCGAGGGGGACGGCAATGTCGGGCAGGCGGACGCCGCCGATCGGATTGCCGTCGGCGTCGCGTTGCGGGATCTGGATGGTGGCGTCGGGCAGGTTTTTGGGTGCCTGCAGCACGGTGGGATCGCCCTTGGCGGGTTGCAACGGCATCAGCGTGGTTGGCGGCGGTTCGGTGTTGGTGGCCACCCACTGATCCAGGTGCACCAGGGTGGCGCGGGCCACCGGGGACCAGTCGAGCCGGCCCGGGGGCAGGTCGCATCCCGGCGCCTTGACGACGGTCGCGTGCGAGGCACCGGCGACATCGTACATGCGGACGTTCGGGGGTAGCGGCAGGTCAGATGTTCCGTTGGCTCCGGTGCGACCGAGCGAGGCTCGGATGGAGAAGTAGTCGATGGTGGAGTTGAGCAGGAGCATTTTGGGGGGGATTTCGCCTCGGGCTTCTACTTTTGCGATGATTTCCCCGATGGTGAGGATACCGTCGTGGACGCCGGGGAAATCGGGGTGGGCGAAGCTGGGGGCGCCGTTGGCACTCGATTCGGGGCCGGGCCCGGAGCGCATGATCGGCAGCAGGCCGGCGCCGGAGACGAAGACGTGCATGCCGTCGAAGACGCGGTGGCCGTCGATTTGGTTGAAGCCGTCCAGGAGGAAGGTTGTGAGGAAGCGGCCGTCCTGGGATTTGCCGGTGGCGAGCACTCGGCTGATCTTGCCGGCAAGCGGATTGGGGGTGCCGGTGGAATCCGTTGCCGCGTGAGCGAGGAAGTCGGCGGCATCGCGGACGATGGCAAAACCGACGCCTTCTACGAAGCGCTTTTTACCGTCGGGGTCGGTGAAGGATGGCAGGTCTGCGCCCTGGCCGAGTTCCCAGTGGACCTCGGCGATGGCGTAGCCATTGTCTTCGAGGAAGCCGTTGCCGGGACTGAGGTCGCCGGATTGAGAAGGGAGGCCGCGAGGACTGTTGTAGAGAGCGTTGGCGTAGGGTTTGCCTCGATTAGGGACGTCGACCAGGAGGGCGCCGTTGCCGACGGCGGCGTCGGCGGGCATGAACAGGATGATACGAGCGGAATATTCGACCATGCCGTTGGCGTTGCGACTGGCTTTATCCAGGTCCGGGATGAGGCTGGATGTGGGGGATAGTTCGCCGACGACGCGACCGTCCCACCGGACGTAGTCGCCGGGCTGGAAGGAACCGTAGGGCTGCTTGGCAGTTATTTCGAGTTTGGTGACTTTGGCTTGGGCGGCTGATGCCGTGAGAGCGATGGCCAGCGCCGTGGCGATGCGTGCCAGTGTTATCATGATCGTTTCCCCAGGTTGAGGACAGATTGGATGATGTTGTCACTGGAGATCAAGGACGTCGCAACCACAGTGGTCTCGCCGTAGAGGTCACGAGCGCGAATATTGACGTGGGCCAGAACAGCTTCGGCACGGGCGTGGCGGCGTTTCGCTATTGGCACGACTTCCCGTGGACAACCTCACACAAATAGCGCCCAAATCCATAATGCATCGCGCGGCCAGACCCGCGGCAGGATTGACAATGCGCGGGCGACGGCGATCATGCCGCCGCGATCGGGCAGGGCGACTTTCCAACGGTCTTCGGACGAAACGTCGGGCTGCGAAGTGGCATCAAGCTGGAAAATGGGGAGGTTCATATGGCTAAAAACGCCAATGTGCTGATTATCCGGCACGGCGAAAAACCTGCAACCGGAACCGATCTGACTGTGGCCGGCCAGGAGCGCGCCCAGGCTTATATTGTCTATTTCCAGAACTATCCCGTCGATACGACGCCACTCAAACTCAATTATCTTTTTGCCGCGGCCGACTCCGATGACAGCCATCGCCCCCGCCTGACCATAGAACCGCTGTCCAAGGCGATCGGCCTGAGCATCGACGACACGCACAAGGACAAGGATTACAAAAAGGTCGCGGATGACATCAAAGACCATTCGAAATACGACAACAGCAACGTTCTCATATGCTGGCACCATGAGGAAATCCTTAAACTCGCCAGCGAGCTTGGCGTGATCCCGAGTACGCTTCCGGCGACCGCCAACTGGCCCCCGAGTTGGCCGGGCGGCGTTTACGGATGGCTGCTGCAAATTTCCTTCGACGGCAACGGAAATGTTCAGCCATCCCAGACATTCTGCGTCAGCGAGGCACTGATGCACGACGATACCGAGGCACCGCCCGGCTAGAGCGCACTGACTGTAAACAGTCAGTGCGCTTGCTCATTGTTGATCGCGTCATTCACACCCTGTTGGCGTTCCGCCCAGGGCGATCACGCCTGGGGTCGTCGAAAATTGCGGCGTCGCTATCTGAGTTTGATGATCAGAGGTGCTGTCTGACTTTTCTGGCGCCGAACCGTGTCCTGCCCGGTCGATTTGATTTACGGTCGTATCGCAACCGATCGCGGCGAGGGAAGCGGACAGGCGGGCGTGGCGGGGATCTCGCTTGTTACGGGAGGGCACGGGTAATACTGCGTCGACAGTTGCACTTGCCGCGCGGCGTCTTCCCCCTGAACGAGCCGGATCAATTCGAGCGCCTCGTCGAGACCGGAGGAGATGCCTCCGCCTGTCAGGCGATTGCGGTCGCGCCAGAATCTCGGGTGTCCGGGCGCGATCATTACGTTCGGAAAGCGGTCAGTCAGGCAGTTCGTGAAGGCCCAGTGGGTCGTTACCGTGTAGCCGTCGAGCAGCCCTGCCGCCGCGAGCAGCAGAGCGCCCTCGCACACGGAACAGACATAGGTTGCGCCTTCACTCTGCCGAACGAGGAAGTCGAGGTAGACCCGGTCTTCCATGCGTTCGGCGAGGGCCGCGGGATCGCCGCCCGGCGTCCATAGAATATCGAAGCGCGGGGCGTCATCGAAGGATGCATCCGCTTCGATGACGAGACCGCCGCGGCACTGGACACGCCCCTTGTGTCTGGCGGCGATCGTGAGATCGAAGCCAGCCCAGCTCAGCATTTCAAAGGGACCGGCGACATCGAGCAGGTCGACCAAATGGTACACAGGAAATCCGATACGCATCAGCTTCTCCCGGGCAAGGGTCCAGCGGTTCGCCCTGCTACGGCAGGGTAATGGAAGGTGATCGTGTTCTGCGCAGGCGGAAGCGTGGGCGAGTCACCCGATCCGTAACAAACGAGCGCCCTCGGCGCGCAGCCAGGGGATGGCGGTTTTGGTGTGCGGGGTCAGTTCGTCCACCAGCGACCAGAATTTGGGGCCGTGGTTCATGTGGCGCAGGTGGGCGACCTCATGCGCCACGACGTAGTCCTGCACGAAGGCGGGGGCCATCAGCAGGCGCCAGCTCAGGGCCAGGGATTTGTCGGGGGCGCAGCTTCCCCAGCGGCTGGTGGTGTCTTTCACCGTGACGCGTTTGGGCGTGATGCCGATCAGGCCGGCTTTTGCCATCGTCAACGCGGCTAGGCGGCGCAGCGCCTCCCGGCGGAGGAAATCGCGGACGCGGCGGGCGAGGAACTCGGGAGCACCGGTGACGTGCAGTTCCTGGTCCAGCAGGAAGGCGCCGCCCCGGGCGGTGGGGGTGTGCCGGATACGGTGGGGGATGCCGCAGATTGGCACCGTGGCGCCGTCGGTGAAGCTGATCGCCTCCGGCAGGGCGGCCAGGCGATCGGATACCCAATCGGCGTGACCCATCAACAAGGCCATGCCGGCTTTGCGGGTTGCTCTGGTCGGCAAGGTCACGACGACGGCGCCTCCGGTCGGGTCGATCCGTAGAGACACCCGGCGCGCCCGGCTGCTGCGGCGCCATTCGACGCGCGCCAACCCGGATGGCAGGGCGAGCATCTCAGGCTGGAGATCGTCCATGGGCTTCAATGCACAGAGGTTCGATCGATTCGTCAATGTTCTTCGGTGATCGGGGGTTGCGTTCGGGTGGCGTGCGGGGCTAAGCGTTATATTATAACATTGCAGGACGACATCATGTACCGGCGTTCTTTCATCACAGCCCTTGGGGCGACCCTGGGGTTGGCGCCGTTCGCGGCGGAGGCGGCGGGGGTGCTTCGGGTGGTCGCCAGTTTCTCCATTCTGGGGGATTTGGTGCGGCAGGTGGGCGGGGACGCGGTCTCGGTCCAGGCACTGGTGGGGCCGAACGAGGACGTGCATGTGTATGAGCCTCGGCCGAAGGATCTGCGCACGCTGCTGGCGGCGGGACTGCTGGTGCGGAACGGGTTGGGGTTGGAAGGGTGGATGGATCGGTTGACCCAGGCCGCGGGGTTCAAGGGCCGGGTCGTGGTGGCGTCGGAGAAAGTGGCGCCACGAACGATGAAGGAGGATGGCGGGGCGGTCGCCACCGACCCGCACGCCTGGCAGGACCCGGCGAACGCCATTTTGTACGTGCGGGCAATCGCCGACGGGCTGGCGGCCGCCGATCCGGCGCATGCCTCGGCCTATCGCGCTTCGGCCGAACGGTATGAGACGGAGATACGACAGGTCGATAGGTGGATCGGGGCGACGCTGGGAGTGATTCCAGCCGACCAGCGGCGGATTATTACCACCCATGACGCATTCGGTTATTACGGCGCTCGGTATGGGATTGAGTTCCTGTCGGCAGAGGGGATCAGCACGGAGTTCGAGCCCTCGGCCAAGGCGATCGCCGCCCTGGTCCGGCAGATCAAGCGAGAGAAGGTGCGGGCGGTGTTCATTGAGAACATGACCAGTCCGCGGATGGCGGAGATGCTGGCCAAGGAGACGGGGGCGGTGCTGGGGGGGACGGTTTACTCCGACGCGCTGTCGCTGCCGGGGGGACCGGCGGCGACGTATCTGGCTATGCTGCGGTACAACACCACGCTGTTCGCGGGGGCGATGCGGACGGCGTAGGTCCGAACATCGGTGCCGGGACGGTGAAAGGGACTTTGACTGGGGTTCGAAGCGGCTACGTGGATGACGCGTTGGTATTTCTGACCCGTTGAAGCTTTTGCCGTTCGGGCCATAGGATCGACGGATGAGCCCGGTCCCCCAGTTTCAACGCCTTGCGTTCTTCACCCGCCTGCTGGACGCGGCGCCGCCGGCGGAGCGTTATCGCCTGGCGGCCGAACAGATCGCTCATGCCGAACGCTTCGGCTACGACACAGCCTGGGTCGCGCAGCATCATTTCCATGAGCATGAAGGCGGGTTGCCGTCGCCGTTCGTGTTTCTTGGTCACCTCGCCGCGCGGACCTCGCGCATTCGTCTGGGGACCGGGATTATCACCCTGCCGCTGGAACTGCCGGTGCGGGTGGCCGAGGATGCGATCGTGCTGGATTTGATCAGTGGCGGACGGTTGGAACTCGGGGTCGGCAACGGCGGCAATCCCACGGCTTTCGCAGGGTTCGGGCTTGGCAAGGAAGACCGAGCCGACCTGTATGGGCGGAACTTGGTTCGGCTGCGCGGTGCTTTGGCCGGCGAGCCAGTGCCGGGTGGCGACAGGGTGTATCCGCGGCACCCGGGGGTCGCCGATCGTATTTGGCAGGCGACGTTCTCGGTTGCCGGCGGGGCGCGGGCTGGCCTAGCCGGCGATGGGCTGATGCTGTCGCGCACCCAGCCGCGACCGGACGAAACGCCGGACGCGACGCTGGCGGCGTTGCAGGAACCGATCATCGACGCCTATCTGGCCGCGTTGCCGCCGGGGCGGGCGCCGCGCATCGTCGGGTCGCGTAGCGTGTTTGTGGCCGAATCCCGAGCCGAGGCCGTGCGTCTGGCGGATATCGGTTTGCGAACGCAGGCTCGGCGTTTCGTCGAACGGGGTTTCAGCATGCGGGGCCATACAGTGGCCGATCTGATCAAGGCGTTCGATGTGCATGTCGGGACACCGGACGACGTGATCGCTTCCCTGTGCGCCGACACGACATTGCTTCGGTGCACCGATCTTGCCGTGCAGGTGCATTCGGTCGACCCACCGCACCCGTTGATCCTGCGATCGATCGAGTTGGTGGCGCAGGCGGTGGCGCCGGCATTTGGTTGGCAGCCGGCCTGTGGGCGGCATGCGGAGGCGGAGGTTGTCGTATGAAGGATGTGATCGATTTGCTCGCCGGGTTGACGGCTGATTCACCGCTGGCGGCGATCCGTGACCGCAAGCCGGTGACGCGCCAGAACGCTCAGGCCAGCTATCGCGCGCTGTTCGAGCCGGCCGATCCGGAAGATGTCCCGGTACAGGAACGGTTTGCCGTGGCGACATTTGTTGCCGGCCTGCATGCGGAGGACGAGGCGGCTGCGTTCTATGCCGCCGGTTTGGCGCGCACGAAGGCGGATGCGGCTTTTGTCGCGGCGCTATCGGCTGAGGTCGTTCGGGGCCGTACCGTTGGGCCGTATGGTGCTTACCCCAAAGGTCCGTTGAGCGTCGACGACGTGGACGGGTTGGCTTATCATGTCGCGAACGCCCACCATGCCGTGTTGGGGACGCGGATCACGGCGGCCTTGGCGCACGTGCATATGCTGGTCTTTCATCCGCGTGATGCCAGCGCGGCGGCGTTGCAGGCGCTGCTGGATGCAGGCTGGTCCAACAACGGGATCGTTACCCTGTCGCAGATCGTTGCGTTTCTTTCGTTTCAGATCCGAGCGGCTGCCGGTCTGCGCATTTTGTCGCGGAGTTCTCCATGACCGTTATTCACCATCCGGACAACCATGAGCCGGTGGCATTCACCCAGGCGATGCTCGACTGGCTGCCATGGTTGGAGCCGCCGGCCGAAACGGCGCTGACCGAGCGGCAGCG
>DATAZJ010000332.1:0-3810 GCA_036272115.1 Rhodopila sp.
CTACTCCGGCACAGATGGACCTACCGCCACGTTGTGTTTGCGCGACCAGCAGACAATCCGCCGGCTCGTGCTGAATCCATCGCTGGCACTGGGTGAGGCCTACATGGCCGACAGGCTTTCCGTTCAGGATGGCTGTATATACGATGTGCTGGACGTGTTTTTGGCTAACTTGCAGCACAACCCGAACGGTCATCCGGTCGTCCGCTGGCAGGAATGGCTTGGCGTTCTCGGCCGCCGCCTGCTGCAGTTCAACCCGGCCAGCCGGTCCCGCCGCAACGTGGCGCATCATTATGACCTGAACGGCCGCCTGTACAGTCTGTTTTTGGATCGCGACCGGCAATATTCCTGCGGCTACTTCCCCCGCGGCGATGAGACGCTGGAAGAAGCACAGATGGCGAAGAAACGGCATATCGCCGCCAAGCTGTGCCTGAACCGGCCCGACCTGCACGTACTGGACATCGGCTGCGGCTGGGGCGGCATGGCGCTCACCCTGGCGCGCGATTTCGGCGCTCGTGTCACCGGCATCACCCTGTCGCAGGAGCAACTGGCCGAAGCGCGCGCCCGCGCCGTGGCCGAGGGGCTGGAAGACCGCGTCCGCTTCGAGATGCTGGACTATCGCTCCGTCACCGGGACATACGACCGGATCGTTTCGGTCGGTATGTTCGAGCATGTCGGCGTCGGCCACTACCGCGCGTTTTTCGATACGGTGGTCCGATGCCTGAAACCGGACGGCGTGGCGCTGATCCATGCCATCGGCCGCAGCGACGGACCGGGCGGCACCAATGCCTGGTTCCGCAAATACATCTTCCCCGGCGGGTATTCGCCCGCGCTGTCGGAAGTCCTGCCCCATGTGGAACGATCCGGCCTGATGGCGACCGACATCGAGATCCTGCGGCTGCACTATGCCGAGACATTGCGCCACTGGCGCCGGCGTTTCGCCGCCAACCGGGACGCCATCGCCGCGCTCTATGACGAGCGCTTCTGCCGCATGTTCGAGTTCTACCTGGCCGCGTCCGAGATCACCTTCCGCCGCCGCGGCCACATGGTATGGCAGTTGCAGCTTGCCCACGACCACGGAGCCGTCCCGCTGACCCGCGACTACATCGCCGCGGTCGAGAAGGGCGAACGGACCGGCCCGGTGGAAGAAGCGGCAAGCCCGCTGCGGCGCCTGCGCACCGACTGATACCAATCGCCCTTGGTGTTGACCCATCGGAACCGCCGTGCACCCGTCATGGCGAGCGCAGGCTTGCCATCCATGCCTTTGTTTCCGCTCGTAAAAGGCGTGGATGGCGACCTTCGTCGGCATGACGGACGGGGTCAGCCGAAGAGTCTGCATCAACGCCGGTTGGTATGAAAGGGCCGCGATCCCGCGACCGCGGCCCCTTCAGCTATCCCAGGTTCTTGGCGAAGAAATCCACGGTCCGTTGCTGCGCCAGATCGTAGTCCGGCTTGCTGAAGCTGCCACGCTCATTGCAACCAAAGCCGTGCTGCGCGCCGTTGTAGACATAGACCTCGACCTTCGGCTGCGCCGCACGCACCGCATCCACGTCGTTCATCGGTATAGACGCATCCTTCTCCCCAAAGTGCATCTGCACCGGGCAGTTCGCACTCTCGTTCTTCGTGCCCGGGATGCCGCCGCCATACCAGCAGGACGCCGCCGAAAACTTCGTCGTCCGCGTCGCGCCCCACCAGGACACAGTGCCGCCGAAGCAGTAGCCGACCACGCCCAGCGTCTTGCCGGCCAGATGGTTCGCCGCCGCCTCGACGTCCTTCATCACCTCGGCGTCGTTCAGCTTCATGCGAATGTCACGACCCTTGCCGATATCGTCCGGCGTGTAGCCCAGTTCCACACCCGTCTGGGCACGGTCGAACAGTGCCGGCGCGACCACGGCATAACCCAGCGCGGCAAAGCGGTCGGCCATGTCGCGAATGTGGTGGTTGACGCCGAAGATCTCCTGCACCACCACCACGCCCTTGGTGGCATTGGCCGGCCCGGCGACATAGGCCGAAAAGCTGAAGCCATCGGCGGCCTTCAACTGGATCGTCTCTCCCATCTGATTCCTCACATAATGATACGGTGGTGTTAGGGCGCGACAGAATGGCCGGATTGCCCGATCCGTCAACCGCCCGACACCACGACCAACCGTCATGGCCCCGCGAAGCCCGGGCCACCTCTCACGGCACGTACTGCCCGCCGCCCGCCGGACAAACCAATCCACGACAACGCCAACAACAGTCGCCGGGCACCCCCGCCCAACTTGCGAGACAAGCCGTTCAATGATCAAGTTCCCCCGCGATCCAGGATAGAGGAAAAGAAAATGGCGGAAATCGGCGATTCAAAAGGCGCATTCACCGGCATCGTCTATCGCAACGACGCCGACCTGAAGGCATGGCTGGCCAAGCGCCCGCGCGAAACCGCGCTGGAACCGGAACTGCCGATCATCGACCCCCACCACCATTTCTGGGACACGCCGCATCGCGGCAGCTACTTCCTCCCCGACCTGCTCGCCGACATCGGCGGCGGCCATAACATCGTCTCCACCGTGTTCATGGAATGCCAGGCCATGTACCGCAAGAATGGCCCCGAAGAGATGGCACCCGTCGGCGAAGTCGAATTCGTCAACGGCATCGCCGCCATGAGCGCATCCGGAAACTACGGCCCCTGCCGCGTTGCCGAAGTCATCATCGGCTATGCCGACCTCCGCCTGGGCACCCGCGTCAGGGATGTGCTTGAAGCCGAAATCGCCGCCGGCAACGGCCGCTTCCGAGGCATCCGCATGGGCGTATCCTGGGACGGCCACGATTCGATCGGCAAGTTCTCCTCCCGTATCGTCCCGCCCCATCTGGCCCGAGACCCCAAATTCCGCGAAGGCTTCGCCGAGCTCGGTAAATTGGGCCTGACTTTCGAATCCTGGCAGTATCATCCGCAACTACAAGACGCGATCGACCTCGCCAGGGCATTCCCCGACACCACCATCATCCTGGATCATGTCGGCGGCGTATTGGGTGTGGGTCCCTATTCGGGCAAGCGCAAGGAAATCCTCCAGACCTGGAAACAAGACATCCAGGAACTCGCTAAATGCCAAAACGTTGTCGTCAAGCTGGGCGGCATCGGCATGACCTCCTTCGGCTTCGAATTCCACGAACGTGAGATCCCGCCCGGCTCCGAGGATCTCGCTGCGGCCTGGCGCCAATACGTCGAACCCTGCATCGAGGCCTTCGGCGTCGACCGCTGCATGTTCGAAAGCAACTTCCCGCCCGACAAGCAATCCGGCGGCTACACCGAACTGTGGAACGCCTTCAAACGCATCAGCGCCAACGCCTCCGCAACAGAAAAAACCGCCCTCTACAGCGGCACCGCCGCCCGCGTCTACAACATGATCAAACCATGAAGATCACCCGCATCGAACCGCTCTTCATCGATCGGTTCCTTTATGTCCAGGTCGAAACCGACAAGGGCATCACCGGCCTGGGTGAATCCGGCACCTGGGGCCATATGGAGGCCAGCGCCGCCGCCATAACCAAGTTCGCCGAGTACCTCATCGGCAAGGACCCAAGGCTGATCGAGCACCACTGGAACGTCATGCTCCGCGCCCACCATTTCTCCGGCACCGCCATCAACGGCGCGGTATCGGCGATCGACATCGCGCTGTGGGATATCAAGGGCAAACTCTACAACGTCCCCGTCTGGGAACTCCTCGGCGGCAAAATGCGCGAAACCGCCCGAGTCTACGGACACGTCAAGGGACGCACCCGCTCCGCCCTGATCGCCGAAGCCGTCCGCCTGAAAGAAGAAGGTTTTACGGCACT
>DATAZJ010000333.1:0-15034 GCA_036272115.1 Rhodopila sp.
CCGGCGGGGGTGGTTTATGGGGCCAGTTGGCCGGTGTATTTCTCCAGCGCGTCCCAGGCGTCATCGCCCATCTTCTTGCGCCAGGCGGTGTAGTAGCCGGACTTGCGAAGCAGGGCGCGGAAGCTTTGCGTGTCCACCGTGTTGAAGCTTATGCCGGCGGCGGCCATTGCCGTGTGGATGCTGGCGTTTGCGTCGGCGATGTCCTGGCGCTGACGCAGGCCGCTCTCATTCAGCGCGGCGGCGACGATGTGTTGCAGCGTCGCCGGCAGGTTCGCCCAGGATTTGCCGCTGACGCAGAGCCAGTCTCCATCCCAAATGTGGTTGGTCAGGGCGCAGGTGGACTGCACCTTGTACAGGCCGGCGGCGGCGACCAGCGGCAGGACGCTTTCCTGCGCATCGATGTCGTGGGCGGCAAGCTGGGCTTTCAGCGCGGTGATCGGTACGGTCACCGGCACGGCCTTCAGCGTCCGGAACAGGGTGATGAAGCCGGCCTCGGGCAGGGTGCGCAGCCGCAGGCCGGTCATGTCGGCGGCTGATCTGACGACCTTGCCGCTGGTGGTGATCTGGTGGAAGCCGAAATCCCAGCAGCGATCCATCGCCACCAGACCGAGCAACTCCTTGATCTGGGAACGAATGTAGGCGCCGGTGTCGCCGTCGAGCGCGGACCATAGCTGATCGGTGCCGGTGAAGGCGAAACCCGCCATCGGCAGGGCGGCAACCGGCAGATCCCTGGCGAGAACCTGGCCGGTCAACGGCACCGCATCGATCGTTCCGGCGCGCACCTGCGCCAGCAGGCCCATGGGGCTGCCCAGTTCGCTGTTGGGATGGACCTTGACCGCCATCTTGCCGTTGGTGCGGCTGGCGATAGCGGCTGCCGCCTCCACGAGGCGCAGATGCTGCGGGAAATCCGTCGGCGCGTTGTGGGCGATCCGCCAGGTCAGGTCTGCCGCCCGGGCTGGGCGTGGCAGGAACGGGACGGCGAGTCCTGCCGCCGCGAGCACCGCTCGCCGCGGCAATCCCCGGGCCGGTGGGCGGGGGGGCGAACAGGGCGGCGACGGGTCGCCCCCTTTGGCAGCGTGCATGACGTTCGTCCCTTGTTAAGCGGACGACGTTTTCCACGCATTCCCTGGAAAAATCCATCCCGGGAAAAGTCCGTCCCAGGGAAAAATCCAGCCCGGGAACATCCACTCCCTGGGCGGTCAGCGCCGCTCCGGCGGCCGTTCCTCATCCTCCCACTGATGCGCGGTCTCGGCGGCGTGGCGGTCGGAGTTGGGGGTGCCGGTGGGGCGTTCCTCGATGGGCCGCTCATGCGACGGGCGGTCGGGGCGCCCGACGCCGGTGATGCCGGAGTTGGCGGGCGGGTCACTGGCCGGGAAGCTGTCCTCGACGGTCTTGTCGTGGTTTGGGTCGGCCGATTTCGTGGTCGTCGGCATGGTGGTTCCTTTCGGCCGGCTTGGATGCCGGTCGTCACTGGAACGCCGGGGAGGTGCGCCGGTTCACCTCCTTGCCGGTTCACCTCCATGCCGGTTCACCTCCATGCCGGTTCACCTCCATAGCGGGGCGTGCGACAGTGCGGGCATGCGCGCACCCATTCGCCTCGGCATGCTGACGCCGTCGTCCAATACCACGCTGGAGCCGGTGACCGCGGCGATGCTGGCCGGCTTGCCGTGGGTTTCGGTGCATTTCTCGCGGTTCCGGGTGACCGAGATCGCGCTGAGCGGCGACGCTCTGGCGCAGTTCGACGACCGGGCGATCCTGGCGGCGGCAGAGTTGCTGGCGCATGCCAAGGTGGATGTCATCGCCTGGAACGGGACATCGTCGGGGTGGCTGGGGTTCGATGCCGACCGGCGGCTGTGCGAGCGGATCGAGGCGGCGACGGGCATTCGCGCCGCGACGTCGATGCTGGCGCTGAACGAGGTTCTGGCCGCGACGGGGGTGCGGCGGTTCGGCCTGGTGAGCCCGTATATCGATGCCGTGCAGCAGCGGATCGTGGCGAACTATGCCGGGCTGGGGATCGTGTGTGATGCGGAACGGCATCTGGGCATTCAGGATAATTACGCGTTTGCGGCGGTCTCGGGCGCGACGCTGGATGGGTTGATACGAGCGGTGGCGGCGGAGCGGCCGGATGCGATCGGGGTGATCTGCACGAATCTGCGGGCGGCTCCGCTGGTGGCGAGGCTGGAGGCGGAGCTTGGGTTGCCGATCTATGACTCGATCGCGACGGCGGTGTGGAAGAGCTTGCGGCTGGCGGGGGTCGATCCGGGGCTGGTGACCGGGTGGGGGCGGGTGTTCGGGGTATGACGGTCGCGATCAGGCGGCTGAAGGCTGGGGACCTTGCCACGGTGCAGGGGCTGCTGTCGCAGTTGGGGTATCCGCTGGACGCCGGCGAAATGCGGCGGCGTTACGGGGCGGTGGCGGAAGCCGATGGTCACGCCGTGATGGTGGCGGAACGAGAGGGGCGCGTGGTGGCGCTGTGCCATCTGTATGTGCGCCCTGCCCTGGACAAGCCGCCGGAGGTGGTTGTGCAGGCGCTGGTCGTGGATCAGGCCGATCGTGGCGGCGGTGTCGGCAAAGTCCTGATGGCGGCGGCGGAGGCGTGGGCCAGGGATCGCGGGTTTGCCTCCGTCGCGCTGGCGTCGAACGTGGATCGGGGGGCGGCGCATGGGTTTTATGAGGCGATCGGCTACCGGCGGGTGGCGACCTCGCATCTGTTCCGCAAGACGTTGGCGTAGTCCGGCCCGGGACCACACACCTAGTGTCCTGCCTCAGAAGTTCGTTGCACCTTGCGGCGGGAGTCCAGGACCGGCAGGCCACCGGAAACACTAGCGCCGCCGCCGGTCCGCCCGTATCGCCATCGACATTGCCGCCTGGCCCAGAAGGGTCGAGCCCAGCAGTATGGTGGCGACGGGATAGACGGCGCCGGGATGCCAGGTCTCGGCCACCACGGTGCAGAGCATGCCGTAGCCCATCTGGATGAAGCCATACATGCCCGATGCGGCGCCGATCGCCTGGGGATTGACGCTGACCGACCCGGCCAGGGCGAACGGGCTGGCCATGCCGGCGCCCACCATGAACAGGCAGACCGGCGCCACCACGGTCAGCACCGAGATGGCTCCGCCGGCGTCGGCCAGGGCGAACAGGGCGGCGCCGAGGATCCCGACGCCGTTGGCGATCCGCAGCGCCTTCTGCACCGGCAGGCGCCCGGCCAGCCGGTTGGCGCCGAAGCTGCCGGCGGCGACGCCGCCCATCAGCAGCAGGTAATACAGGCCGACCCGCTGGGCGGGCTGGTGCAGCAGGTCCTCGAAGATGAACGGCGAGGCGGACATGAAGCCGTAGAACGAGGTGGTGGAACAGGCGCCGCCGACCGCGTAGCCGAGGAAGCGCGGGGAGCGCAGCAGACGGACGTAGGCGGTGAGCATCGGGCCGCGGGTGGTTTGGGGCGATGCGGTTTCCGGCATCAGCAGGCCGCATGCGAGAAGGGTCAGGCCGCCGAATACGGCGAGCAGCACGTAGCTGGCGCGCCAGTTGATGTAGGCGGTGAGGAAGCCGCCGATTGCCGGGGCGATGGCGGGGACCATCGCCATCACCAGGGTCAGCAGGGCGAGTTGTCCGGCCGCCTTGTCGGCGGTGGCGCCGTCGCGCACGGCGGCTCGGCCGAGGACGAGGCCGGCGCAGCCGCCGATGGATTGCAGGATGCGGGCGGTGATGAGGATGGCGGCGGTGGGGGCCAGGGTGGTGACGATGCTGGCCAGGGTGAACAGCGACAGGCCGAACAGCAGGACCGGACGGCGGCCGAAACGGTCGGAGACCGGGCCGTATGCCAACTGGCCGATCGCCAGGCCGACCAGATACAGGGTGATGGTCAACTGGGCGGTGCCGATCGACATGCCCAGCGCTTGGGCCGTGGCCGGCAGCGCGGGGATGATGACGTGCATCCCGAGGGTGCCGCAGGCGGTCATCGCGACCAGCAGAAGGAAGGGCGCCCGCGCGCGACCGCGAAGCGGCGGGTTGGTCAGAAAGCGCATGGTTTGTCCCGATGTCCGCGGGTACCTTGCCTGTGGGATGGGCGGGGGGCAACCGCGGTGGGATGGGGAGGCAGTGGGGGAGACTGGGTTTCGGACTCAGGCGAGCGTTGGTCAGGAAGTGCAGCTGCCCGATACCATCATGGCGGGCGGAGGCCCACCGTCCATGCCTTTTCCGATATCAGCACTGGAAGGCTGGATGGTGGGCCTGCGCCCACCATGACGAGGAGAGGCCGAAATCCTGTGCTTGACGATTCGGTTATTTCGCGTCGGGC
The DNA here is from genome assembly GCA_036272115.1 of Rhodopila sp. GTDB lineage: Bacteria > Pseudomonadota > Alphaproteobacteria > Acetobacterales > Acetobacteraceae > Rhodopila. The sequence continues at coordinate 4,298 of DATAZJ010000333.1, forward strand.
CCTTACAACCGGGATGGGTGGAAAGCAGCCGGTCGGCTTTCGGTTATGTTCTCTAATAAAGTGAACGCATGGGGGCCGTGCCATTGGCCGAGCGAAATCTTTCGCTCGGCTCCCGTTGTACGTTCGCGGGTGCTTTCCCGGTCCGTCTCATCCATTCATTGCAGATTGCCGAAACCTCAGAGATGCATGCCGGACATACAGGCCGCCCGCATCGCTGTCCGACCGGTGCGCCAACCACAGGAGACCAAAGCCAAACAGCGGCACAAAGATATCGGCATAGAAGATCAGGCCTGCATTGCCGGGAGCGAAATTGTGCGTCGTGACCATCTGGTAGACGTGGCCGGCGGCGGCGCCGAGCATGAACAGCGCGGGTCCCACCACCGCCGCCAGCCTCAGGTCGAAGCTGCGCCAGGCAGCAATGAAGCCCACGACCGCGAAGCCGAGACTCGCGGTTGCGACCTCGAACTGGAATGGGCTGTCCTGCCAGCCGATGAACCGCGCGGCAAGACCGCCGAAGAAGGCGTGGAAGATGAAGTTCACCAGGTACATGACGCCGATGCTCCAGAAGACGTGCCAGCCGAGCAGCTTTTCGACGACCTCGCCGCGGGCTGGCACCCTTCCTAGCCGAATGATGGCGAGCGCCGCCGAAATCAGCCCAGCGCAGAAACATGTGAATGCGTAGTTGCTGATGGTGAAGCCAATGGCCTCTCTAAGGAAACTGGACATTTGTAGATACCTTGGGGTTGGGGTGTGCAGGAATGCGCTGTGGTGTTGCGGGTAGATCGCGGTTCAGCCGGCGACCTCTCGCTTTTCGCGTTCGGGGTACCAGCCGGTGAACTTCACCGCGCCGACCAGGGCCAGAATAATGACCGCGACGCCGGCACGCGGCGGCAAGCCGGGAACATAGAGAAGCGCCGCCTCAGCAAGCACCATCGCCAAGAACGCGAGCGCCCAGACGGCGGTTATCACGTAGTTTATCCGGATGAATTCCGGCCGGTTCCACAACTGAGGCGAGACCTGCTCGCGGGCGTACTGCAGGGTGAATGGCCGTCCCGCCGCCATGGATGCAAGCACGACCGCCAACAATCCGGCATCGACGCAAAGCCGCACGCCGATAACCGACCAATTCACCCCGCTTAGCGCCGTGTACACTGCGAGCCCGGAGAACAAGATGAACGTGCCGGCCTCCAAGATCTTCATACTGCGTCCGGAACCGATCAGATCCCGCGCGAGCAGCGCGGCCGAAACCGTTGCGCCGGCGGTCAGTGCTCCGACGGGGCCGACAATACGGTCCAGGACCGCAAAGACGATGAATGGCGCGAACGCCAGTAAGATTCCCATGTCATCTCTCCTTGTTGGAATGGCCGCTCAGACGGCGTTGGCGACCCAGTTGCCGTGAAACCCGGCCGGCACACGATGTGGCAGCCGAATAGTCGCGACCGGCCCGTTCTCGAGACCAGCCGTGTCGAACACCGCGACATCACTGCGGTTCTCGGCGGCGCGCCAAACAGTGGCGAGCAACCAGCCATCGCCCTCCGCCGCGTCTTCGCTTCGCGGCACGAACACGGGTTCGGAGAACCCATCGCCCTCCGGCAAGGTGAACAAGCTGCGTGAGCCCTGCGTCAGGTCGAGCCAGACGAGGCTGTCCAAGCCGGCGCCGGGACGGCTGCGCCCGGCAATCGCGCCGAACCGATGCCGCAGCCCGCTGCGCCGGTCATCGATGCGAGGGAATTCGCCCGCCGTGTCGTCCAATGGTTGCCGCGTGACGGCGTCCGTGCCGGCGGCCGGATCGATGGTCCAACGCACCAGACGCGCATCCGGCGCCGGAAGCCGCATAGTGCCATCCCGGTGCGGAAACAGCGGCGGCTCGTCGTATTGCATCACGTCCACGATGATGCGGCCGCCATCATCCCAGGCGTTCAGTACGTGAAACACGAAGCAAGCCTCGGTCCGGAACCACCGTAAGGAGCTGACGCCCTGCTCGCGCAGGATCAGTCCGATATGGCTCCCCAGTTCCGGCTCCCACGCGAAGGACGGGCCGCCTTGAAGCTGGCGCGTCATCGAACCCGCCAGCGGTAAAACCGGGAAAACGACATGACGCCGGGTCACGGCGAAGTCGTGCACCATGCTGCAATAGGGCGCTTCGAAGTGCTCGAACCGGGTGACGCGGCCTGCGGCGTCGAGTGTGCCGAAGCGCATGCCCCGGGTCAGTTCGCCATCGACGGAAAAGCCGAAAAAGACCAACTCCCCGGTGATCGGGTCGATTTTTGGGTGCGCGGTGAACGGCCCGCGCAGACCGCCGCTGAAATCCTGCACGCCGCGTGTGGCCAGCGTGGCCGGATCGAGTTCGATCGGCAGGTGTCCTTCCTCGAGCGCCAGCAGGCGCCCCGCGTGCCAGACAACATTGGTATTGGCGACGCCCTCGTCGGCGAAGGTGCCTTCCAGTTCCGGCCGGCTGGTATAGCCGGACACCAGGGGGCGCCCGGCCCGCCGTTCTGCTGCCCACTTTGCCGTCCGGACCCAGGCATTGCGGTAGGATGCGCGGCCGTCAGACAAGCTGAAGGCATGCACCATGCCGTCGCCGGCGAACCAATGCTGCGCAGCCACCGGGAATTGCGGGTTCGGTCCGTTGCGGAACAACGTGCCATTGAGAGCACGGGGCAGTTCGCCCTCGACGGGCAGATCCCTCGCCACGCATTCCGAGGCGATCGGGATCATATTGGACGAGAGGGAAACGTTGCCGTTCATTGGGTACCGCCTGTATCCTTTTGTGTGGCAGCACTTTCACTCCAGGCCAGCCTTTCATGTCCCGATCTCCGGGTGAAACTTGGCTGAAAGTTATTGCGAAAAGGGGGCGGGCTCGCAGCTTCTGTCATGCAGGATTATCGGTTCGGCGGCTCCCTCCTCGACCTCCGGCGCGGCGTCCTGGTCGTGAACGGCGCGGAACGTCCGCTGCGCCCCAAATCCTTTGCCCTGCTCCAGCATCTGGCCGAGCGTGCCGGACAGCTCGTCGGGCGTGACGAGATCATGGAGGCGGTCTGGCCCGGCACCTTCGTGACCGAGGACAGCATCACCCAATGCATCCGTGACATCCGTCGCGCGCTGGGCGACGAGGACGCCCACTTTCTCCGCACCCTGCCGCGGCGCGGTTACATGCTCGCCATCGCCAACGCGCCAGCAGCGGAACACCAACCCGAACCCATGTCGGACTCCGGCAAGCTGCCGTCACTGCCGGCGGGGCGCCCCATGGTGATCGTGCTGCCGTTTGAGAATATCGGCGGGGACCTCGAACACCGCTATTTCGCCGATGGTTTGCGGGCCGATCTGGTCACGGACCTCACTCATTTTCAGGAACTTCATGTTGTCGCCCCGGCAACGGCGGATCACTTGGCCAACGGCGTGGCTGGCAGCGCGAGCTACATGGTGGGCGGCAGCGTGCGCCGGGCCGGTGGGCGCATCCGTATCAATGTGCAACTAAGGGACGCGGCATCCGGCGTGAGCGTCTGGGCCGAGCGGTTCGACCGGCCGCTTGAAGATTTGTTCGCCCTGCAGGAAGACCTGACAAACCACGTCGCCGCCTCCGTTGAGACGCGGATCGGGCGCGAGGGCTTGCGGCGGTTGCAACGCCATCCGCCGGCGAACCTGGACGCCTACGACCTTTATCTTCAAGGCCGGGAGCTGCACGGGCGCTCGACCGAGAAAGACATGCTTCTCGCACGGCAATACTTCGACCGCGCCATCGCGGCAGACCCGCTCTACGCCCCGGCGCATGCATGGCAGGCCTATGCCGTGCAGCGAGGGTTCACCCTCGGCTGGGGCATGCCGAAGGGACGCGCCGCGCTTGACCTTGCCCTCTCGTTTGCACGACGCGCGGTCGCGCTCGAGCCGGACTCCTCCGCCTGCCTGGCGCGTCTGGCCTTGGTGCTGGCGCTGGCGGGCCAGCATGCGGAGGCCGTGGGGGCGGCCGAACGAGGCGCACGCGCCAACCCAAGTGACGCTGCCGGCCGTGCCGCCTATGGCGAAGTATTGAGCATGTCCGGGAATCATGCCGCCGGGGTAACGGAGCTGAGGACTGCCCTCTCGCTCAATCCGTTCCATCCTCCGTTTTGGCGTGCAACGCTCGGCCGGGCGCTGTTGCTGGCGGGCCGGCATCAGGAGGCGCTGGAGGAATTGGAACGTTCTCGAAGCGAAGCCCCCGATTACCGTCCCTGCCACAGCTCACTTCTGGTCACCTACGTCGAGACTGGACAGATGGAAGCCGCATTCCAGGCCGCAAAGGATTTCCTGCGCCTCCGCCCTGGCTTCACCCTCCATGATTATGACGGCGTCTTCGGGTTCAGCCGGGCGTCGGATACGGATCGGTTCCTGACGGCTTTCAGGACCGCGGGACTCCGCTGAAGCGAACCGGCCTGCTGCGATCCAGCCGCCGTCTGGCGGCGAGACCGCCGATCACTGCCAGCGCCCGATCATCGCACGCGCCTTGATGGGTGACTCATGCTTCCCGGGGGTTCGGCTTCAGGCGATCACGCTAATGCAACGTCACCGATGCGGGGATGGTCATGCCGGGGAAAAACGCCAGGCGGGCGGCCAGGGCGATTATGACGTCTTCCAGTGAGGCGAAGACGCCGAACTCGGTCAGCACGTCCCAGTGCACCTGGTCGAGGCGGAAGCCGTAGGTTTCGCGGCTGATCATGAAGCTGGGGCCCATGGCGTCGTCGCCGGCTTCGGGCAGCAGGACGATTGTGGCTTCCTCCACGCAGATGCCGTGCAGTTCGACCGACCAATCGGGGGCGATGTCGTCCATCGCGTTGCGCAGCAGTGCGAGGTCGGCGTTGCCGAGCGGACGGGTCGGCAGTGAGAAGGTGGAGTCCAGGCTGGGAAGATGGCCGAGCCGCTTGGTAGACATTGCAATCTCCAGATGTGCCGCGGGCCGTCGTGACTCCGTAGCAAGAAGCGTGATTGTTCTGGCATACCACAGAGGCAAAATAAAGTATCTTTTCACGCTAAATTGATTAAAATTGACACATGTTTTCTCGATGGCTTGCTACCGTCGCGCCGAGCGGGACGCGGCCGCGGATCGGCGTGCCAGCGTCAGGACGGCGTTGCGGCACAGCGCCTGATCGGGCCAGCCGGTGCGCTTGCAGCCGCGTTCGGCCTCGGCCAGGGCCGCCATCGCGGCGGTCAGTGTGGCAGCGGGCCACAACCCCAGGGAACGGGTGAAGGCGCCGACCTTCTGGTAGAACACTGGCGGGCGGATGCCCTTCACCGCGTCGGTTGGCGTCAGGGATTGCTCATCCATCGCCAGCCTGGCTCGGTGCAGTTTCTGCATGTGACCGAGTGCGGCGCGGAGGATCTGGACGGGGTTGGCGCCCTCGGCGACGGCGGCTTCCAGGGCGCGATCGGCGGTGGCGACATCGCCGGTGGTGGCGGCGAACAGGGCATCGTCCAGCGACAGTCCGGCGAGGTCGCCCACGCAGGTCATCGCCGCTTGCAGGTCGACCCGGTTCCCCTGCCCTACGTACAGCGCGAGTTTCTCCAGTTCGGAACGGGTGGAGGCCCGGTCGGCGCCGAGTTGCTGGGACAGCCAGGACAGCGCGTCGGGGTCGATGCCGGCGCCGTTGGTGCGGAGGGTTGCGCGGATGGTTTCCTCCAGCGCGCGGCCTTCCTCGGGGTAGCAGGCGATGGCGACGCCGTCGGGCGCGGCGTCGAGCGCGGTGCGCAGCTTGGAGCGGGTCGCCAGCGACGGCCCTTCCAGCACCACCAGCGCCGGTGCCCGGCTTTTCAGCACCGCCTGGACGTGTTCGGCGGCGGCGTCGGTCACGTCGCGCACCCGGATTACCCGGCGGCCGCCGATCAGCGACAGGCCGGCCGCTTCGCCGTGGAGTTGGCGGACGTCCTCACGCGCCAGATCGGTCACCAGGAAGGGGTCGTCGAGGGAGCCGGCGATGGCGCGGACCAGGGTCTCGGCGCGGTCGCGGATCATGCCGGCGTCTTCGCCGAACAGCAGGATCACGCGGCAATCACCCGGGTCGCGCAGGAAGGACGGGATGCGCGCCGGAAGCAGCTTCATCAGCCGGCCGCGATTTCTTTCGCCGCGCGCTCACGGAACCAGACGGCGAGTTGGGTTGCGATCTGGGTGGCGATGTTCTCGGCGATGCGCTTCGTCTCGGCCTCGACTTCCTGGTCGGCGGCGAAATACTGCGAGTCGAAGATGTTCACGGCGTCCAGCGCATGGGCGCCGCCGGATGTCAGCTTGGTGTGCTTGGGGTCGCGGCCAGTGAGCGACCAGGTCGCGGTGCCGGTCAGCCGCAGCCTGGTGGCGATGTCGTTCGACTCGATGGCGATGCCTTCGCCGGCGATCGCGAAGCTGACGTGCAGGTCGAAGGCGGATGGGGTGCCGGAATCGTCGTTGAAGCGTTCCTGCAGCGCCTGGCGCAGAAGCTGGCCGGGGCGTTCGGGGATGATCTCGACGTAGACGCTGGACAGGCCGCGCTGCGCCGGGCCGGCCTTGCCGGAGGCGGTGGGCATGTAGACCGGCTGGAAGCCGCAGCCGGCCAGCGCCGTCAGCGAACCCAGGCAAAGCCAGCGGCGGCTGATGGCGTGGGTCATCCGGCGACCACGAAGTTGACGATGCGGTTGGGGACGTGGACGCGCTTGACGATGCGCTTGCCCTCCAGCGCCTTGGCGACGTTGGGATCGGCCTCGGCGGCGGCCACGACGATGTCGGCGGGGGCGTTGGGGGCGGCTTCGATGGTGCCGCGCAGCTTGCCCATGACCTGCACGGCGATGGTGACGCTTTCGGCGACCAGCAGGGCGGGATCGGCCTCCGGCCAGGCGAGTTCGGCGACGAGGTGGCCGTTGTCGGGGTAGAGGCGGGTGTAAATCTCCTCGGCGAGGTGCGGCATCATCGGGCTGGCCAGGCGGACGAGGGTTTCCATGGCTTCTCGGCGGGCCCAGGGGAGGCCGGATTCAGGCGGGGCGCGTTCGGCGTCGGTGATGGCGTTGGCGAGTTCGTAGATGCGGGCGACGGCGACGTTGAAGGCGAAGGTTTCCAGCGCGTCGGTGACGGCGGCGATGCAGCGATGGGTGGTGCGGCGCAGGGTGCGGCCGGCGGGGCCGAAGGCGTCGGGCTTCATTTCGGCGCGCACGCCGTCCAGCGCCTCGGCGAGGCGGAAGATGCGCTGGGTGAAGCGGAACGCTCCGGCGGCGCCGGATTCCGTCCACTCCATGTCGCGTTCGGGCGGGTTGTCGGACAGGATGAACCAGCGGGCGGTGTCGGCGCCGTAGCGGGCGATGATGGCGCCGGGGTCGATGGTGTTGCGGCGGGACTTGCTCATGGCCTCGACGCGGCCGACGGTGACCGGTTCGCCAGTGTCGCGCAGCACGGCGGTGCCGTCGGGGCGTTTTTCGACTTCCTCCGGGTAGAGCCAGCGGTTGTCGGCGGATCGGTAGGATTCGTGGTTGACCATGCCCTGGGTGAACAGGCCGGCGAAGGGTTCGTCGACGGAGAGGTGGCCGGTGTTCTTCATGCCGCGGGTGAAGAAGCGGGCGTAGAGCAGGTGGAGGATGGCGTGCTCGATGCCGCCGATATACTGGTCGACCGGCATCCAGTGATCGACCGCCGCTTTGGTGACCGGTTCGGCGGCGGTGGGGCTGCAGAAGCGGGCGAAATACCAGGCGCTGTCGACGAAGGTGTCGCAGGTGTCGGTTTCGCGCGTCGCCGGCTGGTGGCAGGCGGGGCAGTCGACGTGCTTCCAGGTGGGGTGGTGGTCGAGCGGGTTGCCGGGGCGATCGAAGGTGACATCGTCGGGCAGACGGACCGGGAGCTGGTCGTCGGGGACCGGGACGACACCGCAGGTGGCGCAGTGGATGACAGGGATAGGGCAGCCCCAGTAGCGCTGGCGGGACATGCCCCAGTCGCGCAGGCGCCAGTTGGTGACGCCCTTGCCGATAGTGAGTGATTCGAGTTTGGCGATGGCGGCGCGCTTGGCGGCGTCGACGTCGAGGCCGTTCAGGAACTCGGAATTGAAGGCGGTGCCGGGGCCTGTGTAGGCGTCCTTGCCGACGGTGAAGCTGGCGGGGTCGGCGGCGGGCGGCAGGACGACGGGGGTGACGTCGAGGTTGTATTTGCGGGCGAAGTCGAGGTCGCGCTGGTCGTGGGCGGGGCAGCCGAAGATGGCGCCGGTGCCGTATTCCATCAGCACGAAGTTGGCGATCCAGACCGGGTAGGTGGCGCCATCGATGAACGGATGTTTGACGCGCAGGCCGGTGTCGTAGCCGAGTTTCTCGCCGGTCTCGATGCTGACCTCGGAGGTGCCTCGGCTGCGGCAGTCGGCGACGAATTTTTCGGCGCCGGGGTCGCGGGCGGCGACGGCGGAGGCCAAAGGGTGTTCCGGGGCGATGGCGAGGAAGGACATGCCGTAGAGCGTGTCGGGGCGGGTGGTGTAGACCTCGACCGTTTCGGGGCTGTCGGACAGGGTGAAGGCCATGCGGGCGCCTTCGCTGCGACCGATCCAGTTGGCTTGCATCAGGCGGACGCGTTCCGGCCAGCGGTCCATGGTGTCGAGCGCGTCGAGCAGGTCGGGCGCGTATTTGGTGATGCTGAAGAACCACTGGCTGAGCTGTTTTTTCTCCACAGGGGCGCCGGAGCGCCAGCCTTTGCCGTCGATCACCTGCTCATTCGCCAGAACGGTACCGTCCACGGGGTCCCAGTTGACCCAGCTTTCCTTGCGCTCGACCAGGCCGGCTTTCAGGAAATCCAGGAACAGCTTCTGCTGGTGGCTGTAGTATTCGGGCTGGCAGGTGGCGAATTCACGCTCCCACTCCAGCGAAAGGCCCATGCGCTGCAGTTCGGCGCGCATGTTGGCGATGTTTTCGTAAGTCCATTTGGCGGGGTGGATGCCGCGTTCGCGGGCGGCGTTCTCGGCGGGCAGGCCGAAGGCGTCCCAGCCCATCGGGTGCATGACGGAGTGGCCGCGGGCGCGCTTGTAGCGGGCGACGACGTCGCCGAGGGTGTAGTTGCGGACGTGGCCCATGTGGATTTTCCCCGACGGGTAGGGAAACATCTCCAGCACGTAGTATTTCGGCTTGCCGTCAGTGGGGACGTCGGCGACGCGGAAGCAGGCGCGATCGGCCCAGGCCTGCTGCCATTTGGGTTCGGCGGCGGCGAAGTCGTAGCGCGGGCCGGAGTCGGGGGTTGCCGAGGGCTGGGTTAGGCTGGTGTCGTTCATGGGGCGAATGTATCGGGCGCGGGCGCGCTGGGCGCAAGTATTATGCCGGGGGTGGGAGGCGGTTCAGAAGGGTGTCCGTGTCCTGCGTCAGCAAGTCGTCGAGGGTGAAGGGGTTTGCCGGTGACAATTGAAGCGTGGGGTCGATTTCCCGCAGTTGCTCGTGAGCCTCGGCATACAGCGCCCCGACATCGATCCTTTGCCTCATCGAAGGGGCGAAGCGGCGCTTCGCATCGTTCCGGAACACGACGATCTCGCCGCGCCAATGCCGGCGGGCGTCGCTTTCCGGCCACGCATGAAGCTTCAAGACGTGCACCAGGATCAGATTGAGAAAGCTTTCTACAGAATGAAGTTCGGACAGACCCACGTCCTCGATCTCCTCGGCGACGTGAGCCCAGTCGATGTCATTCACCCGTTCCCCGCGCCCGAGGCGGCGGAGCAGGTCGGCCTGATGCTGGGACCAGGCGAGGACGTCACGTTCGTAGAGACCATCCGGCATGGGGGGAGGATACATGAAAACCGGCCATCATGCCAGCAATCCCGGCCAGCAATCCCGGCCGGTGGGCGGGGATGGCGACCGTTGCGCTTGCCCGGCCTCGCGGCCATGATGCGATGACTGATTGGCGGCGATGATTGGATCTGGCTATCGACACGACCACGCAGCGTCTGGCGTTCCATGCGCGCAGCCAACCAGATGTTCGGGCGATCACCAACGGGGTCACCGACTGCTCCTACCGCCAGCTGGCGACCCATGTGGTGCGGATGGTGAATGCGCTGACCGCGATCGGCGTGCGGCGCGGTCAGATCGTGGGGGTTGAGGCCGGCGACCGGTTCCTGCATCTGCTGCTGCTGCTGGCGTGCGAGGCGATGGGGGCGGCCACGATGTCTCTGACGTCGTTCGAACTCGTGCCGCCGATGGATATGGGGCGGTTTTGCGACCACATCCTGGCGACGCAGACGCCGGCCGGCGCCGATGCCGGCAAGATTTTCATTTTGACGCAGGACTGGTTGATCCAGGTCCTGCGGGCGCCGGTGACGGACGACCGGTTCGATGCGTTGGTGCAACCCCCTGCCCCGGACAGCCTGGTGCGGCTGATCAAGTCGTCCGGCACGACCGGCATGCCGAAGGTGATGGGAACCACGTATCGTGCGCAACAGAACATGTTGCGAAACAGTCTGTGGATCGCGGGGGATCATCTGCGGTCGCGGGCGGACTTGCTTTGCCTGTATCATTTCTCGGTTCGCGGCTGCCATACGCGGGCGATGCTGATATTGCAGCTTGGCGGAACGATCCATCTCGCGGCGACGGATGCTGTCAGGGCGATGATCATGGCGGGCACCGTCAATTATGCGTTGTTCCTGCCCGGCGATCTCGATCGGCTTGTGCGTACTGCCGGGCTGGATGGGGGACCGTTCCCGTTGCATGTGGATATCATCGGCGGTGCGGTGTCCCCTGCCCTGCGGGCCGCGGCCGCCATATCATTAACGGATCGTATCATGGTGACGTATG
>DATAZJ010000334.1:0-8202 GCA_036272115.1 Rhodopila sp.
CAATGTCGAGGCCGCGGGCCGCCACATCGCTACACACCAGCAGCCGCAGCTCGTTCGCTTTGAATTTCTCCAATGTCGAAAAACGCACCGTCTGGGCCATGTCGCCGTGCAGGGCGCCGGCGTCGAAATGATGCTTCGTCAGGGATTTATACAGGATATCGACGTCGCGCTTGCGATTGCAGAAGATCAGCGCATTTTGGACATTCTGGCTGCGGATCAGCCGGCGCAGCGCCTCCCGCTTGTCGTGTTCGGCAACCAGCGCCAGACCCTCGGTAATCGTCGTAGCCACCGACGCCGCACGCGAGACCGCGATTTCCTTAGGGTTGGTCAGGAACGCATCGACCAGCCGGCGGATTTCCGGCCCCATCGTGGCGGAGAAGAACAGCGTCTGCCGCGTCGCCGGCAGCATCGAGACGATCCGCTCGACATCGGGGATGAACCCCATGTCCAGCATGCGGTCGGCTTCGTCGATCACCAGCAGCTTGGTGTCCGATAGCAGGATGGTGCCGCGATCGAACATGTCCAGCAGCCGGCCCGGCGTGGCGATCAGCACATCGACGCCGCGGTTCAGCGCCTCTTTCTGATCGGACATGCTTTCGCCGCCGATGATCAGCGCGTGGGTCAGTTTCAGGTATTTGCCGTACTGAACGAAATTCTCGGCGACCTGCAACGCCAGTTCGCGCGTCGGCTCCAGGATCAAACTGCGCGGCATACGGGCGCGGGCGCGCGAGCCGGACAGGATGTCGAGCATCGGCAGGGTGAAGCCGGCGGTCTTGCCGGTGCCGGTCTGCGCGGTGCCCATCACGTCGCGGCCCATCAGGACGTAGGGGATCGCCTGTTCCTGGATCGGCGTGGGGTGGCGATAGCCCATCTCGTCGACGGCTCGCAGCACCTCCGGCGAGAGGCCCAGGTCGGCGAACACGACGCGCGCGGGCTCCGGCGGGGCGCCTTCGATGATCGGGATCAGCGACGGTTGATCATCGCCTGCGTTCAATGGCGTAGCCGCTTCGGCATCCGACGGCGCGTGCGCCTCGGCGACCCGCGCTTCAGGGGCGGCAGCTTCCATGGCAGGCAAGTCCGGTGCAGCAGGCACTGGTGCGGCAAGCTCTGGCGCGGCAAGCTCTGGCTCGGCTGGCTCTGGCATGGGTGCCTCTGGCGCAGCAGCCTCCGTTGCGCCGGTGTCGTCCGGAACGTTGGGTTCGGCGGTGATCGTGCCCGCGACGTGCGGTTCCGCGTCTGTCGGTTCCCGTGAGGCGGTGGTGGTTTCGGTCAAATGCGGTCCAGTCGATTGCATGGGTGCGATTGGGGGGTAGGTATTTCAGCGCTCTGCCAGACGGCGCGTAGCGGCGCACCAGACAGCCAAACGCTAAACCCGCATGCGAGGTGCCCTGCATCCTCTCGCGCGCCGGGCGGGGTATCGGGATTACCAAGGGAAAAGTCAAGGATCAGCGGCACCGAACCCCGGCAATCGCTCCGGCAAAGCTTCGAACCCGGTGCCTCGTCGCCTATCGGCACCACCGTCCCGTTTTATACTTAAGTCTACCCGCCGGTAGCGCCATACTGAACGGACAAGCCAGCGATGCCGCCGTGTTTGTTGCGCCGCAGCATGACGTTACTACATTCGTTTGGCGTCCGGCACCATGCTGGGCGGCTAAGAAAGGGGTCATCCCCATGCTGGTCACATTGCTCCGCGTTTTGCGCGATATCCTGGGCATGTCCACGCCGCACGACGAACATCTGCTCGCCGGCGCCGATGAGCAATCCATCCAGGCGCTTGCTGTCAGCCAACCGGTGCTGGCGCGCTTCCAACAGGATATTGCCATCCTGTGTCCCGACCTCGTGCATGAAGCGCAAATGGGTCTGGGCCGGCGCTGATCCGGCTATTCCAGCCTGATCCGGCCGGCGTCCTCCTGCGCCGGCACCACCTCGCCGATGATCGCGGCATTCAACCCGGCATCCCGCAACGCCTCAAGGCACGCCGCTGCCCGTTTCGCCGGCAAGCCCAGCAGCAACCCACCCGAGGTCTGCGGGTCGACCAGCAAAGCGCTATCCGGCACGTCGCCCAGCTTCCAGCGGTTATCCGCGGCCAACGTGCTCTCGATCCCGTGCGCCGCCAGGGCTCTTGCGCCGGGCAGCGCGGGAATCGCCTCCGGCCACAGCACCGCGCCGGCTTCGGTGCCGGACGCCTCCAGCATTTCCGTCAGGTGACCCGCCAGGCCGAATCCGGTCACATCCGTTCCGGCGTTCGGGCGATACGCCATGGCGATCCGCGCCGCCGAGGCGTTGGTTGTCCGCATCGATTCGATCGCTGCCGTCAGCCACCGAGCCCTGACATTGCCTCGCATATGCCCGGCCAGCACGATTCCGGTGCCCAGCGGCTTGGTCAGGATCAACTGATCCCCAGGACGCAAGCCGCCTTTGCGCAGGATCCGGCCGGCATCCACCAGGCCGGTGACAGCGAAACCCAGTGCCGCTTCCGCCGCTTCCGCGCTGTGTCCGCCGACCAGGGCGCAGCCATCCGTGCGCAGGATTTCGCTCGCCCCCTGCAGCATCGCCGCCAATTCCGCCCGCATCTTTCGTGATGACGCATAAGGCACCGAGGCGATCGCCAGCGCCGTCCATGGCTCCGCCCCCATCGCATACAAATCCGACAAAGCATGGGCGGCAGCGACCTGGCCGAACACAAATGGATCGTCCAGAAAAGCACGAAAATGATCGACCGATTGGACCAATAATTTGCCCAACGGCGGTTTCAGCACCGCCGCATCATCCAAAGTCGTTAGCAGGTCCGGCGTTTCAGCTATCCGAGGCAGCGTCGCCAGCGCGCCTTCCAGCACCTCCGCGCTGACCTTGGCGCCGCAGCCGCCGCAACGCATCGGCGCGTCGGGATCGGGCTCCATCCGCATCTCGGTGTACATCCGCATCCAGCGCCGATCGATGCGGTCTTTCAGCCACCACAATCGCCGCCCCTGCACGGCGATCCCATTGCGCCAGGCAACCGCCCGACCGCGCCCGAGGCCCAGGATCGCCAGCCCGTTCCGCTGCGGCCGCCACGGCTTCAACGCCTGGCCTTTCGCCGCCCGCCTCAGGTTCCCGGCCAGCGGAGCCCCGGCCCGCACCGCCCAGACCCCGGCTTTCGGCCGAGGATCGCCGTCCACCGAAGCACAGTCGCCCGCGGCGAAGATGTGCGCATGGCTGACGCTGCGTAGATCGTGCGTCACCCGGATGCAGCCGATCGGGTCGCAGGCGACGCCGGATGCGGCCAGGAATGCCGGGCCCTGCACCCCGGTTGCCCACAGCGCCGTCGCCACCTCGACAAAGCTGCCGTCGGACAGCAACAGCTTTCCGTCCCGCAACTCGATCGCGTTGACCGCGCAGATCAATTCGACCCCTGCATCCACCAGCGCCTGCCGCACCGCGCGTCTGGCGGCGGCGGGCGCGACGGCAAGTGGTTCGGCGGTCGCCGACACCAGTACCAGGCGCAGCCGGTCGGCAAACCGTTCGGCCAGGGCCAGCGCGAGCTCAACGCCGCCCGGCCCGCCACCCACCACCGCGACCCGCACGCCTGCGGGAAGCTCCGCCTCCAGCCGTTCCAACCGGTCGAGGAACAGGCCGATCGGCTTCACGCCGATACCGGGGTTCGCGCCGCCGGGCAAAATTGGCACACCGCCGACATCGACCGACAGCAGATCGAACGGGATGTCGGGGCGGCCGGGAATGCTGACGACACGCGCGTCCGGGTCGAACGCCGTCGCCTCCCCCAGGATCAGCCGAGCGCCCGCCATCGCGGCCAGCGGCGCCAGATCGATATGCGCTTCCTGGTGCGTGTAGTCGCCCCGGATCAGGCCGGGCAGCATGCCGGAGTAGGGTGTCTCCGGCTCCCGCCCGATCAGGGTCAGCCGCACGCCGGGTTCCGGACGCATGGCGAAACGGCGCAGCACTTCGACATGGGCATGGCCCGCGCCGAGCAGCACGATGTCGGTTTCGACCGAACGGGACGGTTGCATGATCCGACCTTAGCGGCTTCCGGCGAGTCGCCCCTTCGGGTTTAATCGGCGCCTTCAGCAGGAGACTGTGCATGACCTGGTCGATCCTCGCGCGAGACCCCGCCACCGGCGCGCTGGGCGCCGCCGTCGCCACACGGTTTTTCGCCGTCGGCGCCCTGGCGATCCATGTCGAGGGCGGCGTGGCGGCGCTGGCGACCCAGGCGCTGATCAACCCGATGTACGCCGTTCACGGCATGCCGCGGTTGCGTGCCGGGGAAGTGCCGGATTCGGTCATCGAGGCGTTGCTGGCCGCCGATGCCGGCCGCGCTCACCGGCAGATCCATGTATTGGACGCGCACGGACGGATCGCCGTCCATACGGGTGCGGATTGTGTCGGCTGGTGCGGTTCGGTGCGCGGGATCGACATCTCGGTCGCCGGCAACATGCTGGCGGGTCCGAACGTGGTGTCGCACACCCTGGCCGCATTCGAGGCGAGTGCCGGCGCGCTGCCCGAACGCCTGCTGACGGCGCTGGAAGCGGGGGAGGCAGCCGGCGGCGACAAGCGCGGCAGACAGTCGGCGGCGCTGAAAGTCTGCACGCGCGATCCGTATCCCGACCTGGACATCCGAACCGACGACCATCCCGATCCACTGGCCGAATTGCGCCGTCTGCTGGCCGTCAGCCAGCAGCATTTCGCGACGTTCCGCCGGTTCCTGCCGGGTGCCGACTCGCCATGCGGGGTGTTCGACCGCACGGTGATCGAGGCGGCGATTTCAGTGCACGGCGCGCCGTAGCAGCGTCAGGACATCGGCTTCCGCCCCCGCCGGGCGGCCGGCCAGCGCCCAGCTTGCCACCAGTGTCAGCACGTAAACGGCGCCTCCACCGGCGACCGCTTCCGCCAGCGCCAGGACGCTGCTGTCATCGGACCAGCCCAGACCGGTGGCGGCCAGCAGGGCTGCCATGGCCGACGCGGCCAGCACCGGCCGCCAGACCCGATGCATGACCCGGCGGATACCGACGTTGAACCGCCGGAGCGCCGTCGCCACCATCAACGCCTGCTCCAGCACCACGGCGACGGCCGCGCCGGCCGCCGCGCCGGCCAACCCGAAATGTGGAATCAGCAGCAACAGCAGCGCGACGCGGACCACAGCGCCGGTCAGCGTGATGCCGACCAGGCGCCCCAGCAAGGCATGCGCGCTGAGCAGATGCAGGCTGAGATGACCGAACACCATGACGGTGAAGCTCAGCGACAGGATGCGCAGCACCGGTACTGCCGCTTCCCAGCCCGGACCGAAGGCCAGCGCCACCAGAGGGGCCGCGACCAGCGACAGGCCAACGCCCGCCGGCAGGGTCAGCAGCGCCGCCGACCCGATCAGCCGCAACAGGGTCTCGCCTGGATCGGCCCGTTCCTGCCGCCCCACCGCGAAGCCGGAAAATGCCGCCCGCCCCAGCGGCTCGATCAGTTCGGTGGTGGGCAGTGCGGCGACCTCGGTCCCGACGCTGTAGAAGCCGACAAACGTCGTGTTCATCAGCCGGCCGATGAGCAGCGAGTCGCTGCGGTCGCGCACCAGGATCGCCAGGCTGAGCAGCCAGGTCCAGGTCGAATACCCTGCCAGTCCGCGCCAGGCCTTCAGCGACAGACCGGGACGGTACGGGTGCATGAAATAGCTCATGACCACGCGCAGGCCGCGGTTGACGCCCATGCCGCACAGCATCGCGACGTAGGAATGCAGCAGCGCTGCAGCCGTCATCGCCGCGACGATGCCGCACAGTTTCGGCAGCACCATGATGGCGAATTCCTTGTGGAAGGCGAAGTCACGGCGGAAATCCACGGCGCCGATGTTGGCGCACCCATCCAGCAGCGGCATGCAGGCGACGAACAGCAGCACCGGACCCAGCCGTGGATCTGCGAAAAATCCCGCTGCCGGCCAGGCGAGGGCGCCGACCAGCACGGTGACGGAGATGCCGCGCAGCAGGTTCAGGGTGAAGGCGGTATCGTAGAATGTTTTGCCGGGCGTGGCCTCGCGGATGATGGCTTCCTCGGTGCCCAGCGTCAGCATGCCGTCGATGGTCTGCATGAAGCTGGTGGCCAGTGCGATGATGCCGAAATCCGCAGGCTGGATCAGGCGAACCAGCACCAGCGTGCTGACCAGCCCGAGGACCCGCATGCCCAGCCGCCAGGCCATGACCCAGCCGGCGCCACGGGCGATACGGGCCAGCAAACCATCGGAGGAGGGGGCGTCGGACACCGGCGGTTTGTTATCATGCCGCGCCGGATCGGCCCAAGGGGATCATATGGACGCCGCCGGCGGTTCCGGCCCATGATGCGGCATGAGCATCGTCCTGTATGACCTTGCGGGTGCCGACCCCGATGTGCGGTTCAGCCCGTATTGCTGGCGGACCCGTTTCGCCCTCGCGCACAAAGCGTTGCCGGTGGAGACCGTGCCTTGGCGCTTCACCGACGGTGACGCGATCGCGTTCTCCGGGCAAGGCAAGGTGCCGGTGATCCGCGATGGCGACACCACGGTGTTCGACAGTTGGACGATCGCCGAATACCTGGAGGATCTGGTCCCGACGCCAACCCTGTTCGGCGGAACGACAGGCCGAGCGCATGCCAGGTTTATAAATGCCTGGGCCGATTCAGTCCTGGTCGGCGGCATTGCTCGGTTCATCGTGCGTGATTTGGTCGACGCCATTCATCCCAAGGATCACGACTATTTCCGCTCCAGCCGGGAGGCGCGCTTCGGCGAAAGCCTCGAAGCGGTGCAGGCGGGACGAGACGAGCGTGTGGCGGCGTTCCGTGACCTGCTGGTGCCGATCCGCCTGGTGCTGCGCCGGCAGAGCTGGCTGGGCGGCGCGGCGCCCAGTTACGCGGATCATATCGTGGCGGGGACGCTGATGTGGCCGCGCTGCGCGAGCCGGTTCGCGTTGCTGGCGGACGACGATCCGGTCTCCGCCTGGCAGGAGCGTGTGCTGGACCTGTACGGCGGCCTTGGCCGGCGGGCTAAGCAGGTTTGAGGCCGGCTCCGTTTTGGGATCGGCTTCGCGACTTCGCTAAAGTGGGTTGAGGTGAGCGGCCCAGGCCGAAGGCCGCGCGGCGTGTTCACCCGCACCGGCGCGCTGGGGCAACCGCCGGCGTTTCGCGCCGAAAACGTCGACCCGCGAGGAAGCCTGGAATAATTGCCCTCGGGCCGGGTGGGGGATCGCTCCCACCCGGCCGTTCGGTCAGAGCGCGCCGATCTGCGCTGTGGTCATCGCGCCGATCTGCGCCGAGGTGAAGGCGGGAATCTGGCTGGTGGAGAGCGCGGCGAATTGTGTCGTGGTAAAGGCTGGAATCTGGCTGGTGGCGAAGGCTGGGATCTGATTGGTCGTCAGCGCCGCCATCTGGCTTGTGGTCAAGGCGACGATGTCCGTTGTCGTCAGGGCGGTTAGCTGATTTTTGGTCAACGCCACGATATCGCTGGTGGACAGGGCCGCGGTCTCGGTGGTGGTCAGCGCGGCGATTGCCGCGGTGCCGAGGGCCGCGAATTCGGTCGTCGTCAGCGCCAGCACGGCCGAAGACGTCAAGGCCATGAATTGCACCGATCCGAGGCCGGCGATGGCCGCGGCGGTGAGTGCCGGCATCTGGGTGGCGGTGAGTGCGGCGGCCTGGGTTGAGGTGAGGGCGCCGACCTGGGCGGCGGACAGAGCGGCGACCTGGGTGGTGGTGAGCACGGCGACCTGGCCGGAGGTGAGTGCCTTCACCTCGGTGGTGGTGAGCGCCTTGATGTCGCCGGTGGACAGCACCGGCACCTGGGTGGTGGTGAGGGCGGCGACCTGCGAGGTGGTCAGGCCGGCGATCTGGGTGGCGGTGAGCGCGGCGACCTGGGTGGTGGTGAGCGCGGCGGTCTCGGTGGTGGTGAGCGCGGCGACCGCGGCCACCGCCAGTGCCGGGATCTGCGCCGAGGTGAGCACCGCGATCTCGGCCGAGCCGATGGCGGCGACCTGCACCGATCCGAGGCCGGCGATGGCCGCGGCGGTGAGTGCCGGCATCTGGGTGGCGGTGAGGGCGGCGGCCTGGGTTGAGGTGAGGGCGCCGACCTGGGCGGCGGACAGGGCGGCGACCTGGGTGGTGGTGAGCACGGCGACCTGGCCGGAGGTGAGTGCCTTCACCTCGGTGGTGGTGAGCGCCTTGATGTCGCCGGTGGACAGCACCGGCACCTGGGTGGTGGTGAGG
>DATAZJ010000335.1:0-2533 GCA_036272115.1 Rhodopila sp.
AAGGCAAAAAAGAAGGCCAAGAAGAAAGCAGCGAAGAAGAAGTAGCTGCAACCGGTGGACGCGGCAGCAATGCCGCGTCCCCGGGTCGAAAAGCAGATCGACTGTGTGCCCGCGAAAGCGGGCACAGTCGTTTCTGGGGTAAGGTTCCCGCGGAGCGAGCGATGACGAATACACTGGAAAACAAGCGCCGCGCCGCACAGGCCGCGCTGCCATGGCTGGCGGGACATGAGCTCATCGGAATCGGTACCGGCAGTACGGTGGAGCACTTCATCAACTTCATCGCGGCCGATCGGGGCGACCTCAAGGCCGTCGTATCCAGTTCGAACCAGTCGACCCGACAGCTGCAGGCGGCCGGCATCCCCGTGCTCGACCTCAACGAAGTGGATGCACTGCCGGTCTACATCGACGGGGCCGATGAGGCCAATGCCGCCCGCCAGCTCATCAAGGGGGGCGGCGGGGCGCTGACCCGCGAGAAGATCATCGCGGAGGTCGCGGAGGTGTTCGTCTGTATCGCCGATGCGAGCAAGCTGGTCGCGACCCTCGGTGCCTTCGCCCTACCGGTGGAAGTCATACCCATGGCAAGCGCTCTGGTGGCCCGCCGCTTGCGTGACATCGGTGGCCGACCGGTGCCGCGCGCCGGATATATCACGGACAACGGCAATCACATCCTCGATGTTCATGACCTCAGTATCACCGACCCGCTGGCGCTCGAGGCCGCGCTGAATCAGATCCCCGGGGTGGTGACGGTCGGTCTGTTCGCGCAGCGTCCCGCCGATGTGCTGCTGCTGGGTAGCGAGACAGGTGTGAAACAGCTGTAAAGGGCGGTTTAATAAGGGCTGCTCAATCAAGATCGGGGGATTTCGTGTCGCAGCCTTCATTCCGCACACGCGGCCTTCTTGCGCTGCTCGCCAGCGCCTGTGCCGCAATCTGTAGCGCCCAGGAGACCACTCCGGGCGCGCAATGGCTCACGTACAACAACCACCTGGACGGCCAGCGATTCTCCCCACTGAAGGAAATCACCCCGGCTAATGCCACGCAGTTGGGTGAGGTATGCAGGGTCCAGATCGATGGGCCCACCTCGATGCATTCGGACCTGATCGTCGCCGACGGTGTGATCTATACCGGCACCGGCCGCGAGACGGTAGCCATCAACGCCACCACCTGCGCCGTGCTTTGGCGCTTCACCTATGTCCCTGACGATGACCGCAGTTCGCCCTCGACCCGCGGCGTCGCGCTATTGAACGGCCGGCTGTTCCGTGGCACGAGCGATGACCGCTTGATCGCACTGGATGCAGCAACCGGCAGGCTGCTGTGGAAGACCGTGATCGGCTCCCCGGCGCTGGGGGAATCTTCCGCGGCGGCCCCGTTGGCCTGGGGCGCGGTGGTCTACATGGGCATCAGCGGCAGCGAACTCGGGGCACGCGGGCGCGTCATGGCCTTTGATGCCGACACCGGGCGCGAACTGTGGCGCTTCAATACGATCCCGATGGGCAAGGAAGTCGGCGCGGAAACCTGGCAGCGTGCCGGAACGGCCAAGACCGGCGGCGGCGGCATCTGGGGCGCAATGACTTTGGATGTATCCAGCGGTGAACTGTTCGTACCGGTGGGCAATCCGTGGCCGGACATCGACAAGGCGTATCGCCCCGGCGCGAATCTGTTCACGGACTCGATCGTCGTGCTGGATGCGCGCACGGGCGCGCTCAAATGGTGGCATCAGGGTACGCCCGGGGACTGGATGGACCTCGACATGGTCGCCCCGCCGGTGCTCTACCGGATCGCCGGCGCGCGTGACTACCTGGTATTCGGCGGCAAAGACGGCTACGTCACCGCCGTCGACCGCGACTCGCATGCACAGCTGTTCCGCGTTCCGGTGACGACGATCGAGCGCGCGCCGAAGATGCCCTCGAAGGAGGGCTCGCGCATGTGCCCGGGCTATGCGGGCGGCGTCGAATGGAATGGTCCGGCCTTCGACCGGCTCAATCACTCGCTCGTGACCGGCGCCGTGGACGCCTGCTTCATCGTCAAGCTCGGTCCGGGCGCCACCGAATACACACCCGGTGGATTGAGTTTCGGCGGCTCGGTCGCACCGGATGGACCGACCACCGGCTGGATCACCTCCCTGGACAGCGTCACCGGCAAGGTACGGTGGAAGTATCACACCGACAAACCGGTCGTCGCCGGCATCACGCCGACCGCCGGCGGGGTGACATTCGCGGGCGATCTGGGCGGCAACCTGTTCGTGTTCGAGAGTAAGACCGGCAAGGTCGTGAACAAGATCCAGACGGGCGGCGCGCTGGCCGGTGGCCTGGTGACCTATGAGATCGGGGGCCATCAGTACGTCGCATTTGCGGACGGCAATATCTCCCGCAACGCCTTCGGCGCGCTCGGCCTGCCGAGCATCGTGATCATGGCACTCAATCCGAAGACCTTAAGCAGCGCCGCTGTCCGCCCCGTCGCCGCGACCGTGAGTGCCGCGCCCGGCGCACCGGATCCTGCTGCGGGCCAGCGCCTGTACAGCCAGGTGTGCGTTGCC
>DATAZJ010000336.1:0-18119 GCA_036272115.1 Rhodopila sp.
GGCAGCGCCACGTTGGCGATCGTCTGGTCCAGCGCCTGCATCAGCGTCGCACCCACGGTGCAGAGCGTGATGATCAGGCGATGAGGCACGCGTTCCTGCGGCGGAGACGTCATCCGTTAGACCATGGTCGCTGGAGGTTGCATCGGCCGGCCACACGCGATCATGGTCCGGCCCATTGTTTGACAGAGCCGCCTGAGATTGCGGGCAATCCCCGGCATACCCGCTCGAGTGTCCTGCCCCAGAAGCTCGTCGCATCTTGCGGCAGGCTTCTGGGACCAGCAGGCCACTAAAAACAAAGAACTAGTGTCCCGCATCAGAGAAGCACGATACGTCGCAGTTTTGCCTGCGTGACCGATTCACGGGAAATCGCGGTCACCCCGTGACCCGCGCCTTATCGCGATCGGGCACTAGAACAGATCGCGCCAGCTTCGGACGTGACCGGTGTCGATATCGGTCACCACGCTCATGCCCGCGCGGAGTTCGGGGTCGCCGTCCTTGTGGTCGACCTTGATGCGGACCGGGATGCGCTGCACCACCTTGACCCAGTTGCCGGAGGTGTTCTGCGCCGGCAGCACGGAGAATTCCGACCCGCTGTTCGGCGCGATGGCTTCCACCTCACCCTTCCAGGTCCGGCCGGGATAGGTATCCACCGTCACGTCCACCGGATCGCCCGGTTTCACGTAGGTCAGTTCGGTTTCCTTCGGATTGGCCTCGATCCAGACATTGTCTGTGGAGACCAGGCCGAAGGCGGCGGTGGCGGCGGCCAGGTACATGCCGGGCTGGACGGTTTCCACCTGGGTGACGATGCCGCTGAACGGGGCGTAGATCACGGTGTGGTCCAATTCGCGCTTCGCCTCATCCACCCTGGCCTGGGCTTGCAGGTAGTCGTTCATGGTCTTCACATCGACCTCGGCATCACCGCCCAAACGGGCCAGTTGCACGGCGGCGGTGACCTTCAGGGCATCCACCGCCTGCTGGTCGGCCATCAGCTTGAAGCGGGCATTGTCGTAATCGGCCCGCGTGACGCCGCCGTTTTTGACCAGCCCGGCATAGCGGTCGTAATTGGCCTTGTCGGAATCGACCTGCGCCTGCCTGACGTCGACATCGCGCAACATCCGCTTGTAGTCGAGCTTCATGGCGTTCAGGGTCGAGACCATGCCGTTGCGATTGGCGGTCGCGCCGGCCAGCGCGATCTGGAACGGGCGCGGGTCGAGGCGCAGCAGCACGTCGCCCTGCTTCACGCGCTGCCCTTCACGCACCGGCACCGACTGGACGATGCCGGAGACGTCGGTGGCGATCGTCTCCTTCGCGGCGCGGACATAGGCATCGTCGATCGACACCACGCGGCCGCCGGTCAGCCAGTAGAAGCCCACGCCGGCGATCACCACGGCGATACCGCCCAGCATCAGGATCGGACGCACGATCGACGCGGTGATCCGCCGCCGGACAGGGGCATCGGTGACGCGATCGGACACGCGGGGCGTCGATCCGGAGATGGCGTTCTGCGATATCGCCCCTTGGGGTATCGCGGCCTCGGACATCAGACAGCCTCCCGCGCATCGGTTTCCGCTGGGTCGGCGCCCCGGCGGGATGCGTGACTGTCCTGGGTCAGGATCGCTTTCATCCGGATGAGTGCCTCGGTCATGGTTTCTATGGACTCTTCTTCTATTCCCGCCGTCACGATGCGAGTCATGTCGGCACGTTGGCAGTCGATCTCCTGCAGGACATCGCGAGCGGGTTCCAGCAGATGAAGCCGCCATATCCGCCGGTCCCGCGGGTCCGGTCGCCGCTCGACCATACCGCGCGCTTCCAGGCGGTCAATCAGACGGGCGACCGAGATCGGTTCCACTTCCATTATTTCGGAAAGTTCTTTTTGGGATATGCCAGGCTGGCGTTCCAGCCAGATCAGGATGGCCCACTGCGCCCGTGTCATGCCATGCTGGCGCGCGCGCTTATCCGCATCGACGCGGAGAAGACGGGCAACGTCGTGCAGCAGAAACAGCAGATCGCGATGAAATTCATCCAATGACGCATCCTTTTGGTTGCGGTGATCATAAGTGGCGTTATCATATATATGCCAGTATTGTTGCCATGCGCACGGCGCAAGGCCGCCATCCACCGGTTGAGCAACATCAAGGTTTGAGTATGGGCGCATGGATCGCGGTCGCTGCCGGCGGCGCATTGGGCAGCATGGGCCGGTTTTGGCTGGCCGGGGTGATGGCGGCGTTGACCGGGCCTCGGTTCCCCTGGGGCACATTGTTGATCAACATCCTGGGGTCGTTCGTCATCGGGCTGGTTGGCGGGCTGACGCTGACACCGGCCCGTGTCGGCATCCATCCCGACATCCGTATCTTCCTGATGACCGGCGTATGCGGCGGGTTCACCACATTTTCCGCGTTCAGCCTCCAGACGCTGGAGTTGCTGCAATCCGGCGACGTTGTCCCGGCGTTCGGCTATGCCATCGGTTCGGTCGTGCTGTGCCTCATCGGTACCTATTGCGGCTGGATGCTCGGACGCCTCTGACCGGCCTCGCCGCAGCGGCGGCGGCACTTTACAGGCGTGACATGCGGCTGGCACCGTGGCGGCGAACCAATTGGGGGACGGCATGGACCTGATCATCCGCGATGCACGCCTGTTCGACGGATCGGCCGTCGATATCGGGGTCGAGGGCGGCAAAATCGTCGCCGTCCAGGCCAGTCTGGCGGCCAGCGGGCCAGTGTATGACGCGGCGGGACACCTGGCGTGCGCGGGACTGATCGAGACGCATATCCACCTGGACAAAAGCCGCATCATCGACCGTTGCCCGCCGGAGGATGGGCGCAACGCCAATGCGGTGCCTCGCGTCGCCGCCGTGAAGCAGAGCTTCACCGAGGAGGACGTCTACCGGCGCGCCAGCATCACGCTGGAAAACTGCATCAAGCACGGCACCACGCGGATGCGGACGCATGTCGAACTCGATGGCGGCGTGGAGATGCGCAGTTTCGATGCTTTGGAGAAACTGCGCCACGACTATGCCTGGGCGATCGATGTCGAGCTGTGCGTGTTCCCGCAGGAAGGGCTGACCAACAACAAGCGATCCGACGAATTGCTGGTGCAGGCGCTGAAGCGCGGCGCGCGGGTTATCGGTGCGGCGCCGAATTACGATCCGGACAAGAACGGGCAGATCCACCGGATCTTCGATCTGGCTCGGGACTATGATGCCGATATCGATATGCATCTGGACTCGGGAAACAGCCCGGCGGACATGGATATCCATCTGGTCTGTGCGCTGACGAAGAAGTACGGGCTGGGCGGGCGGGTCGCCGTCGGGCATGGCTGCAA
Organism: Rhodopila sp.; assembly: GCA_036272115.1. GTDB lineage: Bacteria > Pseudomonadota > Alphaproteobacteria > Acetobacterales > Acetobacteraceae > Rhodopila. The sequence goes on from DATAZJ010000336.1 coordinate 3,322, forward strand.
ATATTCGACTTTGCCGCCGCGGGATCTGCGGGACCTGGCGGCCGAGATCGCCGATGCCGGCGTCGCGGTGACGGTGCTGCCGGCGACCGACCTGTATATGATGGGGCGCGACCAGGACCACAGCGTCCGGCGCGGGGTCGCCGATGCCAATGTGCTGGTGGAGAACGGCGTCAACTGTTCGATCTCCTCGAATAACATTTTGAATCCGTTCACGCCGCTGGGCGACGGCAACCTGATCCGCATCGCCAACATGCAGGCCAATGTCTGCCAGATCGGCGAGGCGGCGCGCCTGCGGGAGTGTTTCGCCATGCTGACGGAGCGGTCGGCCAGGTTGATGCGGCTGAAGGATTACGGCATCGCCGTCGGCAATCCGGCCGATGTCGTGGTGTTCGATGCGGTGACGCCGGAGGAAGCGATCGCCGAGGTCCGCGGTCCTCTGGTCGCATTCAAGCATGGGGTACGAACGGTGACGCGGCCGCGCGCGGAACTGCACCGGCCATGAAACTGTCCGATATCGCCCAGGTGATCCGCAGCAAGAACGCGGGGCCCCGGCGGCTGACGCTGGATATCATGTTCGCTTCGGACGCGGATTATCAGCGTGTCGTGCAGTCTCCGGCGCTGGGCGCGGCGAATATCGGACTGCTGTACCGGGTGCCGGCGGAGGCGGTGAAGGTCATTCCCTATCCGGTGGGGCGGGCGATCAAGATCGTGATGGCGCGCAGCATCATGGCGGGCGATCCGGGCGATTACGACGTTTACGGGGCGCAACAGCACGCGCCGCTGCTGGGGATCGAGATATGAGCGCGTCCGGCCGGGTGATCGCCGAGTTCCGCCGTCGCCCTCGCCCGATGCGGCTGCTGGGGGCGTCCGGGCAGCTTGGGTATGGCATCCCCGCCGCGTCGTTCGCGGCCGGCATCGACCGCCGGCCTGACCTGATCGGCTGCGACATGGGATCGATCGATATCGGGCCGACCTATCTGGGCAAGGGAGAGATGGCGACGTCGCCGGCCTCGACCCGGCGGGACCTGCGCCGGGTGCTGCTGGCGGCGCGCACGCTGGATGTGCCGCTGGTGATCGGGACCGCCGGGTCGGCCGGGGCTGCGCCGCATCTGGACGCGACACTGGCGATGCTGCGCGACATTGCCCGGACCGACGGGCTGCGGTTTCGGATGGCGGTGATGCGCGCGGATGTGGCTCGGCCGGTGCTGCTGGAGGCAGTGCGGTCCGGTCGGGTCAGCAGCTTCGACGGGATGCCGGCGCTGGCCGAGGACGATGTCGTTGAGGCAGCCCATATCGTCGGGCAGATGGGGATGGGACCGTTTCGCAGGGCGTTGGAAGACGATGTCGATGTGATCGTGGCGGGACGCGCCTGCGATACGGCGATTTTCGCATCGCTGCCGGCGTTGCTGGGATTTCCGGTCGGGCTTGCCATGCACATGGCCAAGATTATCGAGTGCGGCTCGCTGTGCTGCGTTCCGGGCGGGCGCGATCCGATCCTGGCGGAACTGGACCATGATGGGTTTGTGCTGGAGAGCATGAACCCGGAACGCCGGGCGACCCCGACCTCGGTTGCCGCGCACAGTCTCTATGAACAGTCCGATCCGTTCACGATGCAGGAGCCGGACGGCACGCTGGATCTGACGCATGCGCGCTATGAAGCCGAGGATGATCGCCGGACGCGGGTCAGCGGCGCGACGTGGCGGGACTCGACGCAGCCGACGATCAAGCTGGAAGGGGCGCGGAAAATCGGCGAGCGGGCGGTGCTGCTGTGCGGGTCGGCTGATCCGCGCTTCATCGCGCAGTGCAAGGCGCTGCTGCCGAAGGTCGCCGACCTGGTGCAGAGCCTGGTCTGCGAGGAGCAGCCGATGGACTATACGCTGCGGTTCCGGGTGTACGGCATCGACGGGGTGCGCATGGTGGTGCCGGAAAACGAGCCGCCGCCGGGTGAGGTCTTCATCATGGGGGAATGTATCGCGCCGACCCGCGAACGTGCCTCGGAAGTGGTGCGCACCTGCAAACAGTTCCTGCTGCATTTCGGCTATCCCGGCCGGCTGTCCACGGCCGGCAACGTGGCGTTTCCGTTTACGCCGCCGGAAGTTTCACTCGGGCCGGCCTATCGCTTCAACGTGTATCACCTGCTGCACGTGGACGACGCGGACGCCTTGTTTCCGGTGGAGGTCGAAAGAGTCTGATACCAGCCGGCGTTGATGCAGACTCTTCTGTCGACCCCATCCGTCATGCCGGTCTGTTGACCCCATCCGTCATGCCGGCGCATGCCGGTATCCATGCCTTTTACGAGCGGAAACAAAGGCATGGATGGCGATGTCTGCGCTCGCCATGACGGTTGCTCGGCGGTGCCGATGGGTCAACATCAAGGGCGATTGGTATGATACCAGCTTGCATTAGTCCGCCTCTCCACCGGCGGCCGCCCAGTCATAACGACGAACGTCGGAATCCACGCCTTTTTGCCCTTCCAATCAGGTGAGCCCTCGCTCTCCGGGACGACGAAAGGCCAACGCGTCAGTCTGTCGGCGGGCTGGTATGAACCGCCGCTACGGCCCGACAAACGCGCCGCCGTTCACATCCAGAATTGCCCCGGACAGATAGCTCGCGGCCGGCGTGCAGAGGAAGGCGATCGGCCAGGCCAGTTCCTCGGGGCGCCCGAGGCGGCCCATCGGCAGAGTGGGCCCGAGGTTGAAGCCGCGGGTCATCGGCGTTTCCACCGGCCCGGGCGCCACCGCGTTCACCAGCACGCCGCGACCCACCGCGTTGCGCGACAGCCATTTCACCAGCGCATGCACCGCGCCCTTGGAGGCGACGTAATCCGGCGGTGTGGTTGGCGATGTGCCGCCGGTCTTGCCGGCAACCGATCCGACCAGGGCGATGTGGCCGCCGCCATGCGCCGCCATATGATCGATCGCCAAAGCCGCGAGTTGCAGCGGCACCCGCACGTTCACATCCATCAGTTGATGAAAGCGGTCATGCCAGGCCGTGTCCTCTCGCCACGGGCGTCCGTTCAGGATGCCGGCGCAGTGCGCCACGGCATGCACCCGGTCCCCGGTGAAGAACGAGGCGAGGAAGGCGTCGTCGGTCAGGTCGCCTTGCGACACCGAACATGTGCCGCCGGCGGCCTCGATTTCGTCGCGGGTGGAGTCCATCCCGGCACGGTCACAGATCACGACCTCTCCGCCGAGTTGGGCGAGCACCAGTGCGGTCGCCTTGCCGATGCCGCTGGCGGCGCCGGTCACCACGACGCGCTTGCCCTGCATGGACAGCGGCGCGGGCAGAGGGAATGGGGGCATCGTGGCGTTCCTCCGGACTGTTTGGCCGGATCATCCCGCCGCTATGCGCGTCTGTCCAATCCGCCGGGATCAGCGTGTGTCGGTGTGGTACGTCTTCGAGACGATCTTCCAGCCGCCCGCCAGCTTCACGAATGTCAGGTAGTCGGTGAAATAGCGTGGCGGGATCTGGCATTGCACCTTGGCGAACGCCGTGGTGGGGCTGGAGCGGTCGATATGCACGATGAAATCGTTGCGCGGCAGGTCCTGGCTTTGCGCGGATTTCCGCGACCGCACCGATTCGAGCCATTTCTCGCGCGGCAAGTCGGTCAGTTCACCGTCGGCGACGCCGAACAGATGGGACACGTCGTGGAACACCGAACCAAGCTTCGCGGTGTCGCCTTCGTAGAGTCCGTCGAGATAGGTCTGGACTGCCTGTTCCAGGTCGTGCAGGTCGGATGGCATTGCTTCCTCCGTAAAGTGGATCAGCCTTCCAACCGGGACAGCACGACCGCCGCCCGCCTGGCCGCTGCTTCGTCGGCCGCTCGCAGGGGCGGCCGGACCCGGTTCCAGATGGGTTCGCCGGTCATTTCCGCAAGCGCTGCCTTCATGATGGGGATTCCATCCACGTGGTCGCAGGCCTCCTGCATGTCCGCTTCGGCCTCCGACCCATCGAACATGCGGCGCACGAGGCTGGGCACCAGGTTGGCCATGCCGCAGATGGTTCCGCCGCCGCCCTGCGCCAGCGCTCGGGCGATCAGCACTTCGGCGCCGACCAGCACCGTCGCGTCGGGGGCCGCGCGGCGGAAGGCCAGGAAGCTTTCGAAATCGCCGCTGCTGTCCTTTACCCCGGCAACGATCGATCCATACCGAGTGCGCAACCGTTCCAGGACGGAAGCGGGCACGCCGACGCCGCTGACCTGCGGGATGTGATACAGGCAGGCGGACAGGCGGTTATCCGCGACGCTGTCGATCACCTCGGCGAAGGCGTCCTCAATGCCCTGATCCGGCGCGCCGGCGAAGTAGAACGGCGGCACGAGCAGCGCTTGCGTGATGCCCAGCGCCAGCGATGCCTTTGTCATGGCAATGGTATCGACGACCGCCGGGCATCCGGTTGCAAGTGCGAGTTTCATCACCGGCACGCCGGCGCGCAGAACGGCCTCGGTGGCCGCCAGCCGCTGGGCGATGGAGAAGGACGGTCCCTCGCCCGACGTGCCGAACAGCACCAGCCCGTCGCAGCCACGCTGGATCAGCCGCTGCGCATGATCCGCCAGGGCCGGGTGGTCGACTGAACCATCCGGCGCGACCGGGGTCGCCGAGGCAGCCCAAAGACCGGAAACCATTGCTACCTCATTTCATATGGATGAATCGGTAGGGAAAGAAATTATCCGCCGGCTGCGCCACATCGACATTCGTCTTCGCCGCCCACACGATGACCTGCTGGTGCAGCGGCACTGTCGCTACGTCCTTCTGGACGATCTCGATCGACTGGCGGATCATTGCCATCCGCTTTGCCTGATCGGTCTCGACGCCGATTTTCTCGATCAGGTCGTCCAGCGCAGGATTGGAATAGCCGCCGTCGTTGACCTCACCGCGCTTGCCGTTGCGGGTGCCCAGCAACGTGTAGAGCGGGTTGTGCGCGTCATACGTCGCCGGGGTCCAGCCCAGCAGGTAGAAATCGGTGTTGTAGTCCGGCTCACCGATCTTGGTGAAGAATTTCGATTTCGTCTGGGCGTTCAGATCGACCTTGATGCCGACACGGGCCAGCATCGAAACGATCGCGGTGCAGATCTGCTCATCCATTACGTAGCGGTCGTTCGGGCAATCCATCCCCACCCGGAAGCCATTCGGATAGCCGGCGTCGGCCAGCAATTGTTTCGATTTCGCCGGATCGACTTTCGGCCGCACGTCCAGCGCCGCGTCATAGCCGTTGATGCCCGGCCCCCACATCTCCCACGTCGGATGCCCGAGGCCCAGCATCACCTTGCTGGCGATGGCCTTTTCATCGATCGCCAGCGCCACCGCTTGCCGCACCCTGACGTCCTTGAACGGATTTTTTCCTTTCACGTCGGAACTCGGCAGCTCAGGGCGGCTCTGGTCGAAGCCGAGATAGATCGTCCGCAGTTCAGGGGTTTGCAGGATCTTCAAGCCCGGGGTCTGCTTGATGCGGGCGATATCCTGCGGCGGGACGGAGTAGACCATGTCCACTTCCCCCGACAGCAGTGCGGCGACCCGGGTCGGCGCGGAGGCGATCACGTTGAACTCCACCCGGTCAGGGGCGGCCGGCGCCTTGTCCCACCACAGCGGGTTCTTCTCCACCACGGTCTTGCGATCCGGCTCCCGCGAGACAAGCCTGTAGGGTCCGGTTCCCATGGCGTTGTGCAGCGCGTAGTTGTCTGCCTTGCCGATGGTCACCGGTTCGGTCGCGTTATGGGCCTCGCACCAGGCCTTGGACATGATCAGCAGGTTGGTCTGTTCCTGGAGGAAGATTGGATCGGGCAGGAAGGTTTCGAAATCCACCGTCAGATCGTCGACTTTCCGCGCTTCCTTGACCACCGACATCGGCGCCCGCATCTGTGAATCCGGTGCCAGGGTCCGCTTCAGTGTGAACACCACATCGTCGGCGGTGAATGGGGAGCCGTCCTGCCATTTCACGCCGGGGCGCAGGTGGAAACGCCAGACGGTGGGGGAAATCTGTTCCCACGACGTCGCCAAGGCGGGTTCCAGCCCGAGGTCGCGGTTGCGCCGGACGAGCGGTTCGTAAATATTCGCCAGGAAGCTGAGCTGCACCGTTTCCTGCCGGGTGGCCGGGTCCATCGCATTGACATCGCCGTCATTCGCCCAGCGGAAGGTCACGGCGCCCGCGGTCAAGGGCGACGCCGTCAGTGCGGCCAGGAGTAGCATCGCGGATAGCGAGAAACGCGGCATCAATTTTGTCCCCAGTGATCGTGTTGTGTGATCTTGTTCAATGTTCTTGTTCAGCCAACCTTACCGACCGAAACTAAACCGGTTCCGGCCGTTGTGAACAGAGAAAGTGCAGATGCAAACCGATATCCTCGGATTGATCGATATCCAGCCGACCTTCATGCCGGGTGGAGAATTGCCGGTCGCCGAGGGTGACGCGATCATTCCGGTGGTCAACCACCTGCTGGCTTGTTTCGATCACGCTTTCGCAACCCAGGATTGGCATCCGGCTGGCCATGCCTCCTTCGCCAGCGCACATCCCGGACGGCTTCCGTACGATACGATCGACATGCCGTACGGACCGCAGGTGCTGTGGCCCGATCACGGGATCGCCGGCACGGCGAACGCGGCGATCCACCCGGCGATCGACCAGACCCGGATCGAGGCGGTGATCCGGAAGGGGTTTCGGCGGAACCTCGACAGCTACTCGGCGTTTTTCGAGAACGACCGGCAGACACCGACGGGGCTGGAGGCATGGCTGCGCCAACGCGGCTTCTCGCGGCTGTTCCTGTGCGGGCTGGCCACCGATTTCTGCGTCGCGTGGTCGGCCGAGGACGCGGCGCGCCTGGGATTCACCGTGACTATCATTGAGGACGCCTGCCGCGGGATCGGGCTGCCGATACCGGATGGGAGGACAACAATGCATGCCACGCGTGACAGATTGACCGATTTGGGTGTGCGATTCAGCAGCAGCGACGCCATTTAATGTTGCATGGTTCGCTTTCTCGCCCTTGCCGGCATGCTGCTGGCGTCCACCCTTCCCGCCCGGTCGGCCGCCGGACTGTCCGGTTTATGGCTTACCCAGGACCGTAACGGGGTGATCGAGGTCTCGCACTGCGGCGACAGGCTCTGCGCCCGCATCGTCGGGGTTGTGCTGGATCATCCGGACGACAAGATGCCGCTCGACTATCGGGGTATGCCGCAATGCGACCTACCGCTGGTCTCCGACGCCGAGGAAATCCGGCCGAACCTGTGGAAAGGCCACCTGACCGATCCACGCAGCGGCAGCGTCTACGGGGCGGAGATTCATCTCAATCCGAATGGCACGCTGGCGTTGCGCGGCTACCTCGGCTTCACCTTGCTCGGACGCACGCAGACCTGGACGCGGTATTCCGGTACCCTGCCGGCCGATTGCCGGCTCGAAGCCGCCGGTGGATCGAGCGGTGGATCGAGCGGTGGATCGAGCGAGGCGAGCCGCTGAACCGTCAGTCCAGCGCCATCAGCAGTCCGGCCATCAGCTTGCCGCGGTAGGCCAGGCTGTCGATCTGGATGTGTTCGTCCAGGGTGTGCGCGCCCGCGCCGGCAACGCCCAGGCCGTCGAGTGTGGGAATGCCCATCGCGCCGGTGAAATTGCCGTCCGATCCGCCGCCGGAACTTTGCGGGTTGATCCTGTAGCCGAGACCTTCGGCGATGCCGCTGGCCACTTCGTACAGGGCCATGCCGCGGGCATCCGGTTCCCAGACCGGGCGGGTGACGCCGCGGGTGACCCTGAACTGGACCTCATTCGACGATCCGCGCAGGGCCAGCATCGCGGCGACGCCACGGTCGAGGTCGTCCTGCCGCTTGGCCATCGACAACGCCTCACCGGTGCAGGTGGTGGTGACGCAGTTGACCCACTCGCCGCCGTGGATGACGCCGACGCTGAAGGTGCAGCTTTCGGTGGTCATGTCCTCGATGTCGATCAGCTTGCGGGCCATTTCGCGGATCGCCGACCGCCCCGCCCCCGGCGCGGAGCCGGCGTGGCTCGGGCGGCCGGTGGCTTCCAGGTTGAAGCGGGCGGTGGCATAGCGGCCGGTCACCACGCCGCCGTCAGGCCGAGCGGGTTCGGGGACGAGGATGTATTTGTGACGGGAGGCTTCGGCCTCGATCAGGTCGCGGGTGGAGGGGCTGCCGATTTCCTCATCGCTGGTGAACAGGACGGTGACCGGCAGTCTGGTGCGCTGGCCGGCGCGTTGCAGTTGGCGGATCGCCTCCAGCGACAGGTAGTTGCCGCCCTTCATGTCCAGGATGCCGGGTCCCCAGGCTTTGTTGCCCTCGCGCCGGAACGGCAGTTTCTGGAGGGTTCCGATCGGATGCACGGTGTCGAGGTGGCCCATGACCAGAATCCCCGGCACGTCCGGGGTGGCATGCGGAAAGGTGGCGCGAACGCAGTCGCCACGTCCCATCCGGCCGGCGATCCGCTCGATACGGGCACCGGCCAGGACCAGGGCGCGGGAGGCGAGGTCCATCATGCGGTTGACCGAGGCGGCGTCGAAGGTCGGGCTTTCGCATTCGACCCATTCCCGCAGCCCGGCGAGCATGCTGTCGGCGTCGAAAGGGAGTGCGTTCGGGTCCATTCCGGAGGTCTCCAAAAGAGGTATCCAACCGTGCCACGATCACGGCAGCAGTGCGAGCCTCTGACCCAGAAGATCGAACAGCGCGTCCGCGTCGACGGTCTCCAGCACCATTGCGTTGAGCGGGTCGCCGGTGCGCCCCCAGCGGTCGATCAGCGTGCGGCCGCGACCGGGTCCCGGGCCGAGGTCCATCCGGACCGAACAGGCGCGGGTGGTGAACAGGTCGGGGCGGATCAGCCAGGCGACGGCGCAAGGGTCGTGCAGCGGGGCACCGATCCCGCCCAGCCGCCGCGACGGCGGTACGGTTGCCTGGATGTCGCAGGCTTTTTGCAGGCTTTGCCCCTGGCCCAGCCGCCGCCAGGCAGCAAGTCGGGCCGGCGTGGCCAGCGCCTGGGCTGTCAGTTCCAGGGTCGCGAACACCACGGGGCGGCGGCTGGCCAGCAGGATCGCCAGTGCTTCCGGGTCGCTCCAGGCGTTGAATTCGGCGGCTGGGGTGACGTTGCCCTCGGCCCAGGCGCCGCTCATCAGCACGATCTGCTCCACGCGGCTTGCCAGTTCCGGTTCGGTGGTCAGCGCCAGAGCAAGGTTGGTCGCCGGCCCGATGCCGATCAGCGTCACCGGTTCGGCGGCGTCGCGCAGAATGCGGCGGATCACGTCGGCCGCCAGTCCGGGGCTGGCAGGTCCGCCTTGTGGCAGGCGCACGCCGCCCAGGCCGTCCTCACCATGGACTGTGGTCTCGCTGACGAATGCGCCCAGCAATGGCCGGTCGGCCCCGGCATGCACCGGCACCGATGATCCGGCGAGGGCCGTCAAAGCGAGGGCGTTGGGCAGCGTGCGGTCCAGCCCGACATTGCCGCCGGCCACGGTGACGGCGAGCACCGACAGCTCAGGCGAAGCCAGCGCCAGCAGAAGCGCGATCGCATCGTCGGTGCCGGGGTCACAATCAAGAATCACGGGGATCGGCAAGGCTTGCCTCCTTTGCGTTGATCACGGGTTGGAGGCAAATCGCCGCATTGCCTCCGCTGTAGCGGGGTCGGCGGGAAAGAAGCACTCCAGGGCCAGTTCGGACAGGGTGATATCGACCGGGGTGCCGAATACCGTCGTGGTGCTGAAGAAGGACAGCACGCCGGCGTCGGTGGCCAGGCGGAACGACACCGCCACGTTGCCGAACGCCCGGTCGGTTGCCTGTGCGACCGCGCCCTGGGGCGCCGGATAGGACCGGAGTTCGGCCAGCAGGTCGACCAGCACCGGATCGCCGGATGCGTCGATCTGCTGGCGCAGCCGGTCCAGCAGATGCGCCCGCCATTCCGCCAGGTTGACGGTGCGCGCCGCCAGCCCGGATGGGTGCAGCCCGAGACGCAGAACATTCACCGGTGGCCGCAGCAGCGCCGGATCGACACCCTCGATCAGCGGCGCGATCGCCCGGTTGGCGGCCACCATGCACCAGTGGCGATCGACGGCGAGGGCCGGATGCGGCTCATGCCCTGTCAGCACCAGGTCGATCGCTTGCCGGACCGCACCGAACGCCGCGTCGTCGAGTGGGCGTTCCGGAAATGCCGGTGCGTAGCCGGCGGCGTGCAGCAGCGCGTTGCGCGCCCGCAACGGGACATCCAACTGTTCCGCCAGATGCAGCACCATGTCGCGGCTGGGGGCCGACCGGCCGGTTTCCAGGAAGCTGAGATGCTTGGTCGAGATGTCGGCTTCGCAGGCGAGATCGAGCTGACTCAGCCGCCGCCGCTGCCGCCATTCGCGCAGCAGGGCGCCGACGGGACGGGATGACGGGGCGGTCGCGGTGATCAGGGGCATGTGCGACGCTACCTCGGGCGGTGGCGCAATTCCATTACCTGACGGTTAATGGGCAACCGGGATGCGCTGACGGTATCCTTGCGGTTTGGGGAAATCGGATAGAGGGGGCAAATCATGGATGACCTTGAGCGCCTGCATGAATCGCCGCTGCCGTTTGCCGCTCTGCTGGGCATCCGGTTCACCAGCGCGGCGCCGGAGCGGGTCACCGCCGAACTGGTGGTCCGCGACGATCTGTGCACACGGCCGGCCATCCTGCATGGTGGTGCGATCATGGCCTTCGCCGATACGCTGGGTGCCGCGGCGACGATCCTCAACCTGCCGGCGGGGTTCCACACCACGACCATCGAATCGAAAACCAACTTCCTGGCGCCGGCGCCGGTCGGCAGCAAGGTCCTGGGCGAGGCCACGCCGATCCATCGCGGCCGCCGCACCATGGTCTGGCAAACCCGCATCACCAGCGAGGCCGGCCGAGCCGTCGCATTGGTAACGCAGACGCAACTGGTGATCGAGGTTCGGGCGCCGTAGGCGAAGTCTGATCGAGGGGCTGTGACGCGACGTCATTTCCCTTACATGCCAGCAACGTGATAGTCTTTGGACGGGCCGGAGCCGCCGGTCAGCGCAGGAGTCGCCTTATGCCGGGTTTGTCAGGTCTTGCCGCGTTCTCGCTCGTTACATTTGGACTGGTACTGACGCCGGGGCCGAACATGATGTACCTGATTTCGCGATCGATCTCGCAGGGGCGGGTGGCCGGGCTGATTTCCCTGGGCGGGGTCGCGCTGGGTTTCGTGTTCTACATGCTGAGCGCGGCGTTCGGCATCACCGCGCTGCTGATGGCGGTGCCGTACGGCTATGACGCCCTGCGTTTCGCCGGCGCGGTATATCTGTTGTATCTCGCATGGCAGGCGGTGAAGCCGGGCGGCCGGTCGCCATTCCAGGTCCGGACACTTCCCAGGGATAGCCGTGGGCGGCTGTTCGCCATGGGCCTGGTGACGAACCTGCTGAACCCGAAGGTCGCGATGCTGTTCCTGTCGCTGCTGCCGCAGTTCGTCGATCCGGCACGTGGCAGCATCCTGAGCCAGTCGCTGGTGCTGGGTTCGGCCTATATCGTCATCAGTATCAGCGTGAACGCGTCGATCGCGATGACCGCGGGTTCCATTGCCGCGTTCCTGGCCGACCGGCCACTTTGGCTGGCGATCCAGCGTTGGCTGATGGGTGCGGTTCTTGCCGGGCTGGCGCTGCGGCTGGCGACGGACTCGCGGCGCTGACGGCCGGGTCGGCATGCTCCGGATGATTGCGCGCATGTTCTTCGGCTGGAAAGTGGTCTCGGCGGCGTTCGTCGTCGCCATTTTCACCTGGGGTATCGGCTTCTACGGGCCGCCGATCTTCCTGAACGCGATCCATCAGAACCGGGGCTGGTCGATCCCGCTGATCTCGGCCGCATTCACCTGCAACCTGCTGATCGGCGCGTTCGTCATGACCAACCTCGCGTCCCTGCACGCGCGGTTCGGCGTCGCGACGGTGACCCGAACGGGGGCGGTGTTGACGGCATTGGGGCTGGTTGGGTGGGCGGTCGCGGCCCAACCGTGGGAGCTTTTCGCCGTCACGCCGATCAGCGCGTCGGGCTGGGCGATGACCAGTGGCGCGGCGCTCAACGCGATGGTGGCGCCGTGGTTCGATCGCCGCCGCCCGGCCGCGCTGTCGATGGCGTTCAACGGTGCCAGTTTCGGCGGGATCGTCTTCTCGCCGCTGTGGGTGGCGTTGATCGGTCATTTCGGCTTCCCGGTGGCGGTGCTTGTGGTCGGCTGCGCCATGGTGGCCATCGTGTGGTGGCTGGCCGGGCGGTATTTTACCCCGACCCCGGCCGAAATGGGGCTGCGGGTCGATGGCGGTGCCGCCGTGACCGCGCCGGTCCGCCGCGTGGCGGTGGTGAGTACGCCGATCGGGCCCGGCGGTCCCTGGCGAGACCGGCGGTTGCTCACCCAGGCGGCGGCGGCGGCGCTGTCATTGTTTGCCCAGGTGGGGTTGATCATGCAGTTGTTCTCGCTGCTGGTCCCGGCGCTCGGCCAGAGTGGCGCCGGTGTCGTCCTGGGGTTCGCGCCCGCGTTGGCCCTGGGCGGCCGTTCGATCACGGCCCGGCTGATGCGCCCGGGTGTCAACCGCCGGCTGGTCGGGATGGGGAACGGCATCGTGCAGATCAGCGGATCGGTGGCGCTGTTGCTGGCCGCCGGGCGGAGTGTGCCGCTTCTGGTCGCCGGATCGCTGCTGTTCGGCCTGGGGATCGGCACGACGTCATCCATGCCGCCGCTGATCGCCCAGGGGGAATTTACCCCGTCCGACCTGCCGCGCGCCGTGGCGCTGGTGATGGGCATCAGCCAGGGGTGTTTCGCGTTCGCTCCGCTGGTATTCGGCGCCTTGCGCATAACCGGCAGCAACGGTGATGCGCCGCTGGTGTTTGCCGCGGCGGCGATTTTGCAGATGGGTGCGGTGACCGCCCTGTGGCTGGGGATATCCCGGCCTGCCGCCGGCCTGGTGGAAGACCTGTCGTAACAGCGTGGTTGCCGACGGTTTGACCTTTGCATGTCGGGTGGAAGCGGTCAGACTGCCCTGTGTCGAGCAACAAGCAAAGGGAGGTTCCGATGGCACGCGTCGCACTGGTTACGGGCGGAACTCGGGGGATTGGCGCGGCGATCAGCCTGACGCTGAAGGCCCAGGGCCGCACCGTCGTCGCCAACTACGCTTCGAATGACGCGGCCGCCGAAGCGTTCCAGGCGGAAACCGGCATCGCCATCGTCAAATTCAACGTGTGCGAGTTCGAGGCGTGCGAGGCCGGCATCGCCAAGGTCACCGCGGAGCACGGGCCGATCGAAATCCTGGTGAACAACGCCGGCATCACCCGTGACGGCACGCTGCTGCGCATGCGGCGGGACATGTGGGATGCGGTTCTCGATACCAACCTCGGTTCCTGCTTCAACATGTGCAAGCTGACGTTCGAGGGCATGCGCGAGCGCAAATTCGGCCGCGTCGTGAACATCGGCAGTATCAACGGCCAGGCCGGACAATACGGTCAGGTGAACTATGCCGCCGCCAAATCCGGCATCCACGGTTTCACCAAGGCGCTGGCACAGGAAGGCGCGCGCTACGGCATCACCGTCAACGCGATCGCACCTGGCTACGTGGATACAGAAATGGTGCGCGCCGTTCCGGGTGAGGTCTTGCGCAAGATCGTCGCGAAAATCCCCGTCGGACGCCTGGGTCACGCCGAGGATATCGCTCGTGGCGTGGCCTTCCTGACCGCCGAGGATGCGGATTTCGTTACTGGGTCGACGCTGTCGATCAACGGCGGGATGCACATGTATTGATGGGCTCGGGCGGGGTCGCACCCGCCCGCCGGCTTGCCATCGGTTGCGAAGCGGAGTCATCATTCCGGCAGGGAAGGAGGGCTCCAGCCCATGAATGCGCCACGCAATACGCAATACCGTCATCTGGACGTCCAGAAGATCGCCGGGTCACTCGGTGCCGAGGTCCGCGGAGTCGATCTGTCGCAAGACGTGTCCGAGGAGGTGCTGGCGGAAATCCGCATGGCGCTGCTGGACAATCTGGTGATCGCGATCCGCGACCAGTCCATCACGCCGGACCAGCAACTGGCCTTCGCGCGCCGCTGGGGTGAAATCCATCTGCATCCGTTCATGCAAGGGATGGATGACCATCCGGAGATCCTGAAGATCGTCAAACGCCCGACCGACAAGAAGAATTTCGGCGGGTCATGGCATACCGACCAGATGTTCTCGCCCAGCCCCGCCATGGGCACGATGCTGTACGCGCTGGAGGTGCCATCCGCCGGCGGCGACACGCTGTTCACCAACCAGTACCTCGCCTACGAGAGCCTGTCGGATGCGATGAAGGACATCGCCGGGCAGCTTCGCACCGTCTGCGTCGGCGACAACTTCAAGGCCGCCAACGGATTGTCGCGCAAGGAACGCTACGACCGGCAAATGAGTGAGATGAAGGTCAAGGACCCTGGCGACGTCATCACCACCAGCATCCATCCGCTGGTGCGGACCCATCCGGAAACCGGCCGGAAGTCCATCTACATTGGCGGCCACGTGCAGAACTTCGACGGCATGACCGATGAGGAAAGCCAGCCGCTGATGGACTTCTTCATGAAACAGTCCATCAGGCCGGAACATACCTGCCGGGTTCGCTGGGAAACCGGCACGCTGACCTTCTGGGACAACCGCTGCACCCAGCATTTCGCCATCAACGACTACCCAGCCGAAACCCGCATCATGCATCGCATCACGGTGCGCGGCGACACGCCGTTCTGACGCGACGCCGGCGTTTCCGGCGCAGCGTCATCGCCAGCCGGGCAGCGCCTGCGGGCACGGCCGGCATGACGGTATTCCTGGCGGGACCCACC
>DATAZJ010000337.1:0-10995 GCA_036272115.1 Rhodopila sp.
GAGGATGTCGGCGACGGCGTAGTCCTCGGCCAGGCGCAGCGGGTGCCACATCGGGGCGATGTTGAAGCCGCAGCCGATCTTGAGGGATTTGGTGGTGTGGGCGAGATGGACGGCGAGCATCAGCAGGTTGGGGATGACCTCATAGCCCTCATACTGGAAGTGGTGTTCCGCCATCCACAGCGTGTCCCAGCCGAGGCGATCCATCAGCGTTGCGACGCGTTCGGATTTGCCGAACACGCCAGCCAGTTCAGTGTTGGAGAAGCGGCGTTCGTTGGCTGGCGTGGCGTTCTGGCCGTGATCCGGCAGGTCGATGTGGCCTGGATAGACGGTGGAGAAGCGGGTGATCATGGCGTTTTCTCCCTGGGTGGCTTGCGTCCACTCTACCGCGCGCGCCCTGGCCGGGCAAAGCCCGGCGGTGTCAGCGCGGCGGCATGCGCAGGGCGCCGTCCAGCCGGATGACCTCGCCGTTCAAGAAACGATTGCGCACGATATGCTCGACCAGTTCGGCGTATTCCGACGGCCGGCCCAACCGAGCGGGGAATGGAATGCCGGCGCCGAGGCTGGCCTGCACCTCCGGCGGCAATCCGTCCACCATCGGGGTGTGGAACAGGCCCGGGGCAATCGTTACCACCCGCACTCCGGCGCGGGCCAGTTCGCGCGCCGCCGGCAGCGTCAGTGCGACCACGCCGCCCTTGGAGGCCGCGTAGGCCGGCTGCCCGACCTGGCCTTCGTAGGCCGCGACCGAGGCGGTGTTGACGATCACGCCGCGTTCGCCTTCGTCCAGCGGATCGGCGTCCGACATCTCCGCCGCCGCGAGACGCAGCATGTTGAAGGTGCCGATCAGGTTGATGCGGATGACGCGCTCGAACGCTTCCAGTTTCAGCGGTCCGTCACGTCCGACGATGCGCCCGGCGGTGCCGACGCCGGCGCAGTTCACCAGGATGCGCAGCGGTCCGTGGGCTTTTCTGGCGGCGGCGAAGGCGGCCTCGCCCGATGCGGCATCGGCGACGTCGCAGCCGATGCCGATGCCGCCGATGGTCGCGGCGTGGGCCTCGGCCGCTGTCTGGTTGATGTCGGCCACGGCCACCTTGCAGCCCAGCGCCGCCAGATGGGCCGCCGTCGCCGCGCCCAACCCGGAACCGCCACCCGTCACCAGTGCCGTCAGACCTTCGATCCGCATCGTTTCGCCCTCCATGACCGGCATGCAGAAACCATCCCGGGCCGGCGCACGCAAGCCTGGCTTGACCGAAGCGCGGTCCCGTCTGAAAACCAACGCAACGAACCAGGGAGCAACGCAGCATGACCGACGCCCCGTCCTATGCGGTAGCCTACGGCGACTGGATGCGCGATCCCGCCGCGTACTGGGCGGCGGAGGCCGAGGGTATCGCCTGGATCAAGCCGTGGAACACGGTGTTCGACCCGTCCCTGGGTGCGTTCGGCCAGTGGTTCGCCGGCGGGATGCTGAACACCTGCTACAACTGCCTGGATCGCCATGTCGAAGCCGGCCGGGGCGGGCAGGTCGCGTTGATCCATGACAGCCCGATGACCGGCAGCGTCACAATTTTCACTTATGCCGATCTGCTGGACCGCACGGCTCGTCTGGCCGGTGCGTTGGCGGCTCTGGGGGTGACGAAAGGCGACCGTGTCGTCATCTACATGCCCATGGTCCCCGAGGCCGCCATCGCCATGCTCGCCACCGCTCGGTTGGGCGCGGTGCATTCGGTGGTGTTCGGCGTGTTTGCTGCGGCGGACCTGGCCATACGCATCGACGATGCCAAGCCGAAGGTGATCGTCTCGGCGTCGTGCGGGTTGGAGCCGGGGCGGGTGGTGCGGTACAAGCCCCTGCTGGACGCCGCCATCGCGCTGTCGCCGCACAAGCCGGATGCGTGCCTGATCCTACAGCGTCCGCAGGCCGAGGCGACGCTGACGCCCGGTCTCGACCATGGTTTTGCCGCTGCGATGGAGGCGGCGATCCCGCATGGCTGCGTTCCGGTGTTGGCGACCGATCCGCTGTACGTGCTGTATACCTCGGGGACGACCGGCCGGCCCAAGGGCGTGGTGCGCGACAATGGCGGCCACGCCGTCGTGCTGTGGAACTCAATGCGGATGATCTACGGGCTGGACGCGGGCGACGTGTTCTGGACGGCGTCCGATGTGGGGTGGGTCGTGGGTCACAGCTACATCGTCTATGGGCCGCTGCTGCGCGGCTGCACCTCGGTGATGTATGAGGGCAAGCCGGTGGGCACGCCTGATGCCGGCGCGTTCTGGCGGGTGATCGCGCAGCACAAGGTGAAGGTGCTGTTCACCGCCCCGACCGCCATGCGCGCGATCAAGCAGCAGGACCCCGAGGGTGCGCTGACCCGATCGTACGATCTGTCGTCGCTGCAGGCGCTGTATCTGGCGGGCGAGCGCTGCGATCCGCCGACGGCGGTCTGGGCGCATGAACTGTTCGGCAAACCCATCGTCGATCATTGGTGGCAGACCGAGACAGGATGGCCGATCACCGCCGGCTTCCGCCAGTTTGGACTGTTCCCGTTCAAACCGGGGTCCGGCGGGCGCCCATGCCCCGGCTACGACCTGCACGCGCTGGATGACGAGGGCCACGTGCTGCCCCCCGGCGAGACCGGCAACCTGTCGCTGCGCCTGCCGCTGCCTCCCGGGTGCGGTCCGACGCTGTGGCAGAACGATGAGGGCTATCGCACGTCCTATCTGTCCGACTTCCCGGGCTGGTACCGCACAGGTGATGCCGGGGTTGTCGATACCGATGGCGACGTCTGGGTGATGGGCCGCACCGATGACATCATCAACGTCGCCGGCCATCGTTTGTCTACCGGATCGATGGAGGAAGTGCTGGCCTCCCACCAGGACGTCGCCGAATGCGCGGTGATCGGTGCGCGGGATGACCTGAAGGGCCAGGCGCCGATGGGGTTCGTGGTGCTGAAAGCGGGTGTGAACCGGCCGGAGGCGGAGGTCGCCGCCGAACTGGTGGCGCTGGTCCGCGAACGCATCGGCCCTGTGGCGGCGTTCAAGGACGCCAGGGTGGTGGCGCGGCTGCCCAAGACCCGATCGGGGAAAATCCTGCGCGGCAGTATCCGGCGGATCGCCGACGGGGAGGACGCACCGGTGCCGCCGACGATCGAGGACCCGGCGGCGCTGGATGAACTACGGGCGTTGCTGGGCGGGTAGGATCGAACGCGACCAGCTATACCACGGGCCGATCGGCCGGCACTCGACCGTGCTTGGAGATCCACTCGACCAGCTTGGGGGCCGGTAGGGGGCGCGAGAAGAGGTAGCCTTGCGCGGCCTGGCATCCGAGATCAACCAGAACCTGGTGCTGCGCCTTGGTCTCCACGCCCTCGGCCACGACGGATAATCCCAGGCTTTGGCCAATTCTTACCACCGTTGTCACCAGCGCAAGCGCCCTGCTGTCCTTGTCGACATTGCGCATGAAGCTGCGGTCGATCTTCAGTTCGCTGATCGGCAGGTCATAGAGCGCTGATAGGCTGGAAAAACCGGTTCCGAAGTCATCCATCGACAGCCGCACCCCGATCTCCCGGACGGCCAGGATGATATCGCGGGCGCGCTTCTCGCCGTGGATCATGACGCCTTCGGTTATTTCCAGCGTCAGATTGGCCGGGGGCAGCCGAAATTCAGCGAGCAGGCCGGCGATAAAGTCGGGGAACTGCGGGTCGCAAAAATGCAGCGGCGAGATATTGACCGAGATCGCCGGAACGACGATGCCGGCCTCGCGCCATTCGGTCATTTGCTGGCAGGCGTGGCGAAGCGACCAGCAGCCGAGCCTGTTGATCAAACCTAGGTCTTCTGCGATCGGAATGAATCGAGCAGGTGGAACCTGACCCAGCACGGGATCCGTCCAGCGCATCAGGGCTTCCACGCCATAGGGCGCCAGGGTGCTTGTGACCACTTGCGGTTGGTAATGAAGCTGCAGCGCTTCATTGGCCAGTGCTGCTCTCAATGCCGAACAGATCATCAGGCGGTCTTGGGCGATGCGGTTCATCCGCGGGCTGAAAAAGCGATAGCTTCCGCGTCCGTCGGTCTTGACCTGGGATAAGGCTGCGCCCGCTCGTTTCAGCAGGGTCTCCGCGTTCTCTCCGTCGTCCGGGAACAGGCTGATGCCGATACTGACGGACGGGACCAACGCCCCGCCTGATATGACGATACGGCCCGCGAACGTTTCAAGTAATTGCTGGGCTCGTCTGGACGCGGCCGGGACGTCGGTGTTGGGCAGCACGACCAGGAATTCGTCGCCGCTGAACCGATAGGCTGTCTCCCCGTGCAGGAGAAAGGAGCGCAGGCGATTAGCGGCTTCAATCAGCAGCAGATCGCCGGCCGAATGACCATGCACTTCGTTGATATCCCGGAATCGATCCAGATCGACGAAGAAGAAGGCGGTGCTTCGCGATTCTTTCGGCAGGCGGTCGGCCATGTCTTGCTCGAACCTCGCCTTGTTCGGCAAGCCCGTGAGCGGATCGAAATGCAGCAATCGTGCGATTTGGCCCTTCGCCTCACTGTGTTCGATTGCAAGCATACATAGATGTACACAGGCGTTGACGACTTGTTCATGCCAAGCGTCCGGCCCGCGCCGCTCGCGAAAGTAAAATGCGAACGTTCCCGCGACTTCGCCGTTGCGCCGCTTGATCGGTGACGACCAACAGGCCAGCAGGTCATCAGGCAGCCCAAGATACCGATAGGGCCCCCATAGCGGATCGGTTGCGATATCACGAGCGACCACCGGGCCACCGAGGAAGGCCGCGGTGCCGCAACTGCCCACCTCCGGGCCGATTTTGATGCCATCCAGCGCGGCACAATAGCGGGCGGGCAGGCTTGGGCCGCTAAGGGGACGCAACCTGCCCTCCGCGTCAACGAGCAAGATCGATACGACGATATCCGGCGTCATCTGTTCGACCTGGAGGCAGAGGAAATCGCCGGCGTCTTTCAGCGCCATGCCGCCGGCAAGTTTTTCCAGCATGTCGCGGCGCAGCATCTCGATCTGTCTGTTCGCGGTTACGTCGACCAGGAAGACGACGACGTTGCGGACCAACGCATCGTCATCGAGGATGGGGCTGACCGTGCTGGAAACCCATAGATTTTTGCCTTTCTTGTCGCGGGCGAGGAGATCGATATGGAACCCCTCGGTTCCCCACAGCTTCCGGTGCCAGAGCGCCAGCGCATCGGCATTTGTATGTTCGTCCGTCAGGAAGGCGGTCGGAACCTGTTCAATCACGTCCGATAATTGATAACCAAACGATCGTGAGAAGGAATCATTGATCGAGACGACGCGCCGCTCCCGATCCAGGATCATGACCGACTGATCCGTCCCGTTCACCGCGAGCGAGAGCAGGCGGAGTTCGTCTTGATGATCATCTCTGTTGCCCGCGCGCTTCAATGGCCGTCCATCACGACGATGGCTCCCGCAACTGCCGGTTATCTTACAGTATAAGGGCGATGACGGGCTTTGGAGCAAGTCATATGAGCGAGTAATCAGATTCGTGCCTGGGTGCTCCTTATATCGCCGGCACGATTGGCGGCCGGGCTATGCCGACCCGGGGATAATGGCGCGGGTTTGGTTCTGGCCGGCCTGAAACTTGCCTAATGCAAGACAAGGTGCCGCCGCCGGCGCAGCCCCGACATCGGACGGGTCTGCTCCGCCTGGCAGGCGCGGATTGCCTTGCGGAGCGCGAGCCTGGTGCGAGGCAAATTGAAACCCTCCGCTTCCTCGGCGAGCATGGTCAGGCATTGCAACAGGTTGGCGGCCGTTGCATGCAGGGCCTCATCGGGCAATTCGTCATCAAACATCAGGTCTGTAATCTCTATAGGCTATCTCACCCAAGCGTGAGATAGACGCAGCCGCTCTATGAGGAAAAATTAATGCTTTGTGCAAGAAAAGAGTGGATGCGACGGACTCCACAATGAAAAACCAGGCAGAAATGCCACGCAAGCTGGGGATCATCGCCGGCAGCGGGCCGCTTCCGATCAAGGTCGCCGCGGCGGCGAAAGCGGCGGGCCGCGGCGTCTTCATCGTGGGGTTGGAGGGGTTTGCCGACCCAGGCGTCCTCGCGCCGTGGCCGCACGAGATCCGCCGGCTCGGCGCCGCGTCCCGCATCATCGCGGCGCTGCGGGAGAATGGGTGCCAGGATCTGGTGATGATCGGGCCGGTGCGGCGGCCGTCGCTTTTGGACCTGCGGCCGGATGCCGAGGGCGCCAAGCTGCTGGCCCGGGTTGGCCGAGCGGCATTCGCCGGCGACGACGGGCTGCTGGCGGCGGTCATCCGGGTGCTGACCGAGGACGGTTTCCGCGTCATCGGCATGCAGGACATCATGCGGGAGGCGGTGGCTCCGCGCGGCGTGCTGACCATGGCGACACCCGACGCCCAGGCGATGACCGACATCAATCGCGGCGTCCAGGTTGCCCGTCTGCTCGGGTCCGCCGATGTCGGGCAAGGCTGCGTCGTGCAGCAGGGCCTTGTGCTGGCGGTCGAGGCGATCGAGGGCACCGACGCGATGCTCGGGCGGGCCGGAGCGCTGCGGCGTGACGGCTTCGGTGGCGTTTTGGTGAAATTGGTGAAGCCCGGGCAGGACAAACGCGCCGATCTGCCGACCATCGGGCCGGATACCGTGCGCAATGCGGCGGCGGCCGGCCTGCGGGGGCTTGCGTTCGAGGCCAACGCCACCATTCTGGCAGAGCGTGAGGCCTGCGTTGCCGCGGCTGATGCGGCGGGGCTGTTTCTGCTGGGCCTCGATCCCGAGATCTTATCCTGAAGGGGGACTTCCCATGAGCCGCTTCCTGCACACCATGCTACGCGTCGGCGACCTGCAGCGCAGCCTCGATTTCTACACCAAGGGCTTCGGCATGAACGAAATCCGTCGCAACGACGTGCCCGACGGCAAGTATACGTTGGCGTTCGTCGGCTATGGCTCCGAAGAGGCCAACACGGTGCTCGAACTGACCTACAACTACGGCACCGAGAAATACGATATGGGTTCGGCGTTCGGCCACCTGGCGATCGGCGTGCCCGATGTTGCCGCGACCACAGAAAAGCTGCGGTCTTTCGGCGCCAAGGTCACCCGTGAGCCGGGACCGGTGAAGTTCGGTAAGACCATCATCGCCTTCGTCGAGGACCCCGACGGCTACAAGATCGAGCTGGTTCAGCGGGCCTGAGTATTTTCGGATCGACAGGGCGGATGGATCGCTGCTTCGCCAACCCAGCGGTGCAGTCGGGGGACGTCCCGGCCACCCGCCCTGGTCGGCCATGCACGGACAGGCGGCTCCCGGTTGCCGATTGATCCTGATTGCTGCCAGGGTCCGCACGGTGACAATAAAATTCCTTTGACAGCCGAATGACAAAGAAAGCGCTTGCGTGAAGCGCGGGTGCTTGTGCGTATGGTGAGCCTGACGCGGCGGATTCTGGCCGCCGCATACGCCTATGGTTCGGCAAGAAATCACGGGTTTGCCGATGGCAACTAACGCAATAATCGTGCGTGACGGCTGGAAAAAGGGGGAAATCGCCATGGGACCGTTGGCGGGTGTCAAAATAATCGAATTCGCCGGGATCGGACCGGCACCGATGGCCTCCATGCTGCTGGCAGACATGGGCGCGACGATATTGCGGATTGACCGCGTCGCCGCCGCCGATCTCGGTGTGCCGATGGCCGAAGAGCATGAATTCACCCGGCGCAGCCGAGCGGCGATCGCGCTTGATTTGAAGCGGCCGGAAGCAATCGCGTTGGCGTTGCGGCTGATCGACGGCTCCGACGCGCTGATCGAGGGATTCCGGCCGGGCGTCATGGAGCGTCTGGGCCTCGGCCCGGATGTCTGCCTTGGGCGCAACAAGAAGCTCGCCTACGGGCGGGTAACCGGCTGGGGCCAGGAGGGTCCGCTGGCGCAGGCCGCCGGGCACGATATGAACTACATCGCGCTGACCGGTGCGCTGCATGCTATCGGCCGAGCGGGGCAGAAGCCGACGCCGCCGCTGAATCTTGTCGGCGATTATGGTGGCGGCGCGCTGTATCTCGTCACCGGGCTGCTGGCGGCGATCATCTCCGCTCGGGCGACCGGGGTGGGGCAGGTGGTGGATGCGGCGATGGTCGACGGCGCGCTGTCGCTGATGACACCGATCTACGCCATGCAGGCTGGCGGACGGCTGAGCGAACCGCGCGGTCACAACCAGCTCGATTCCGGCGCCTATTACTACGAGGTTTATGAATGCTCTGACGGGCAGTTCATCTCCCTGGCGCCGATCGAGGCGAAGTTTCACGCCGAATTGCTGCGGCTGCTGGAGATCGATCCGGCCTCCATGCCGGCGCAGCGCGACAAGGGTGGCTGGGCGCGCTGGAAGGATGTGCTGACCGAACGGTTCCGGACGCGGACCCGCGACGATTGGTGCCGGATTCTGGAGGGTTCGGATGCGTGTTTCGCGCCCGTCCTGTCGATGACGGAAGCCCATGCCCATCCGCACAACCAGGCACGCGCGGCATTTATCGAAGTCGGCGGCTATCGTCAGCCGGCACCGGCGCCGCGGTTCGGCACGACGAAGCTGGCGGCGCCTCGGCCGCCCGGATCGGTACCGGTGGCGGAAGCGTTGGCCGCCTGGGGCTTGCCGGCGGCGGAAATCGCGGCGCTGTCCGGGACGTGATCAGCGTGCAGCGTCTGGGCGTGACGATCCCGTGAGAGCGGGGTTTTCACGCAGTCGTTAGAAATGCGGTCCTATTTTCGCCGTTGGGGCATGAAATATCCCCTCTGTTACGGGTGCATTATTGCGCCATGGCAAGAGAGGAGAACGAGATGTTCACACGAGCAAGATTATTCGGCACCGCGGCGCTTCTGGCAGTAACCGCGTTCGCCGCGCCGCTGGCCCAGGCGCAGAGCAGCCCGCAGGTCACCGTCGATGGCGCTCGCAAGGTGCTGGCCGATCTTCGGCACGACAAGGCGTTTGGCAATGCAGAGCATCTGCTGCGCCAGGCCAAGGCGGTGCTGATCGTCCCCCGGCTGGTGAAGGGCGGCTTCTTTGTCGGTGGCGAGGGCGGTGACGGCGTGATGATGGTCCAGCGCCGAGGCGGCTGGAGCGCGCCCGGATTCTACGCCATCGGTGCGGCGTCTTTCGGCCTGCAGGCAGGGCTGGAGCAATCCGAGATGGTCATGCTGATCATGACCCAGAAGGGGCTGGAGGGCGTGCTGCACGACAATTTCAAGATCGGCGCGCAGGCGGGGATTTCCGTGGCGACCCTGGGATCGGGCGTCGAGGGCGCGATCGGCGGTGTTTCCCTGCCGGATGTCGTGGTGTGGTCATCGTCGACCGGCCTGTATGGCGGGCTGACGGTGGACGGATCGGTGATCAAGTCCGAACCGAGGGACGACGCGGCATTCTACGGACGGTCGCTGACGCCGCGCAGTGTGTTGTTCGGACCGGTGGGCAGTCCGCGCGCGACGCCGCTGCGGCGTGAACTGGACCGTCTGGGATAAGTTGCTCGGAAGCCGTTGCGGGGCGCGGGCGGGCATGTTATTGCGCCCGCCCGCGCTCCTTTGGGGGATAGTTTAGCGGTAAAACTCCCGGCTCTGACCCGGGCATCCTTGGTTCGAATCCAGGTCCCCCAGCCAATGCTAGAAATTGGCTAATGAGATCAGAGAGTTGCAGGTTTTCATGGCCTTGGCGGATGTTCCGGCTACAAAGGGATACTCCAAAGTGGCCCTGGCTATGACCCGTCCGACCCGGAATTCCAGAACCGGAACCTGTCTCGTCCGCATTGCTATTTCCGCCGGTCTGCGCGAGGCGGCGGAACGCATGTTCGGATTGCAGCGCGAATTCCGTACGAACCGACCAACCAAGGACCCAAGCCAAGGCGCGCGCACCGGCCGGGCTCACGCCGCCAAATGCCAATCCGGACGCGGTGCGGGCATCGGTTTCAGCGGCGCCCGTAGCCTGCCAGGATTGCACATGGAAATTGCCATGATGCTGCTGAAGGAAAGCCCGGCCGAGGCCGTCATGGTGGAGTCGCACCAAGCCCGGTTCATTCCGGTCCCCTTGCACGCCGCTCTGCCGTCGATGCCCACCGAAGGGATGTCCCTGGCGTTTTCCGATCACGTGCCGTCCGATGCGCCAACACGGTATTGACCTCGCGACCGATCGTTGGATCGTGGCGGACCGACGGCCCGGCCAGCGGCGGGTGCGGCTGGTCCTGCTGCCGCATGCCGGCGGCGGCGCCAACACCTACAGGCAGTGGCCAGGTATGATGCCGTCCGGCGTGGATGTCAGACCGGTGCAGTTGCCAGGGCGGGAACGGCGATTTTCCGAACCGCCGATCGCCCGGATGGACGCGCTGCTGGACGCCCTGGTGCCCGCGCTGCTGCCGTTGCTCGACCTGCCCTTCGCACTGTTCGGCCACAGCATGGGATCCTGCATCGCGCATGCCCTGGCGCTGCGGCTGGGTGATCTCGGCCTACCCAAGCCATGCCTGCTGATCGCCTCCGGCCGGGACGCACCGCATCTGCCGAGGCGGAAGCGCATCCTGCATACGTTGGCGGAGCCGGAGTTCCTCGAAGAATTGCGGTGCCTGAACGGGACCCCGGCCGAGGTGCTGGAAAACCGCGAACTGCTCGATCTGGTCATGCCGATGCTGCGGGCGGATTTCGCTCTTGTCGAGGAGTACCGCCCAGGGCCGGGCCGGCTGGAATGCCCGATCGTGGTGCTGGGCGGCGAGACCGATGCCGAAACGACACCGGAGGGGCTGGCGGCCTGGTCCGCCCGCACCACCGCCCCGACGCGCGTCGTCATGCTGCCTGGCGGCCATTTTTTCACAGAGACAGCACGTGCCGAGGTGGTGAACGTGGTGGCCTCCGCGCTGCATCCGTATGGCCGGGACAACTGATCCGGGAGCGACGCGGCGGACGCCGAGTGCCCGTTGTCGCGGCGGTGGCCCGGCCATTCTCGCCGTGACCCATGACGACAACGATTTCGACACGGCGGGCCGCAGGCTGTGA
>DATAZJ010000338.1:0-8554 GCA_036272115.1 Rhodopila sp.
GGAAACGGCGCGATATCGGTCAGCACCAGCCGCCAGCCCAACGCCCCCAGCGATTTCACCAGGACACGGCCCAGCGCCCCGGAGGCACCGGTCAACAAGACGGGTTTGGCAGGCGTGTCAGTCATGGCATGCTCCTCTGATACGCAGCGGGAGGCATCATGCGCAGGATCGACGAACTCGCCCAGGCCCTGGCCGAGGGACCCATCACAAGACGAACCCTTATCGAGGACGCGCTCGCCAAAATCGCCGACCCCAACGGCGAGGGAAGCAGAACCTTCATCAAAATCCACGCCGATCAGGCCCGAACCATGGCCGATGCGGCCGACCAACTGCGCAAACACAGCCGCGCGCCGACCCGCTATGCCGGCATCCCCATCGCCCTGAAAGACCTGTTCGACATCGCCGGCGAACCGACCCCTGCCGGCTCCGCGATCCTCGCCGACGCCCCCGCCGCGAAGGCCAACGCGCCGGTCGTCGCCCGCATGCTGGCCGCCGGCTTCATCCCCGTGGGCCGCGTCAACATGACCGAGTTCGCCTTCTCCGGCCTCGGCATCAACCCGCATTACGGCACCCCCGCCAGCCCCTGGGATCGAGCCTCCAAGCGCATCCCCGGCGGCAGTTCTTCAGGCACCGGTGTCGCGGTGGCGGACGGCATGGCAGCGGCGGGTCTCGGCACCGACACCGGCGGTTCCTGCCGAATCCCGGCCGCCTTCTGCGGCGTCACCGGCTACAAACCCACCTCCCGCCGGATCCCCATCACCGGAGTCCTCCCCCTCGCGCCGTCCCTGGACTCGGTCGGCCCGCTCGCCCCCAGCGTCGCCTGCTGCGCCGAAATCGACGCCATCCTGGCCGGTCAGACCCCAGCTGCCCCAACCCCGCTGCCCCTGAACGGACTCCGCTTTGCCGTGCCCGACAACATGGTCCTCGACAACATGGACGACACCGTCGCCGCCGCCTTCGACCAGGCCCTGTCCACCCTGTCCGCCGCCGGCGCCCGCATCGAGAAAACCTGCTTCACCGACTTCGCCGAACTGCCAAGCGTCAACGCCAAGGGCGGCCTGGCCGCGTCCGAGGCCTACGCCTGGCACCGCCACCTGCTGGCAACAAGAGGCAGTGGCTACGACCCCCGCATCCGCGTCCGCATCGCCCGCGGCGAGCACATGAGCGCGGCCGACTACATCGACGTGCTGAACGCCCGCACCCGCCTGATCGCCAGCTTCGACCGCGCGACCGCCCCCTACGACTGCCTGCTGATGCCCACCGTGCCGATCATCGCCCCGCGCATCGCCGACCTCGAGGACGAACGCGCCTACAACACCATCAACATGCTGGTCCTGCGCAACACCGCCCTGGGCAACTTCTTCGACCGCTGCGCCATCTCCCTGCCATGCCACCGCGCCGGCGACGCACCGGTCGGCCTGATGCTGGTGGGCGAAACCATGGCCGACCCACGCCTGTTCAGCATCGCCACAGCCGTGGAAGCAGCCCTGCAGTAGGGAAGCAAGGCAAGGGCTCCTCCCCCAAACCTCTTGAATGGGATCAAAGGGCCACCGGCCCTTTGCGGGTCAAGGGCGGAGCCCTTGCCTACCTTACGCCAGTGCCGCCAC
Source organism: Rhodopila sp. (assembly GCA_036272115.1). Classification (GTDB taxonomy): domain Bacteria; phylum Pseudomonadota; class Alphaproteobacteria; order Acetobacterales; family Acetobacteraceae; genus Rhodopila. The sequence goes on from DATAZJ010000338.1 coordinate 1,608, forward strand.
CGGCTGTTCCGGTGCGGAACCCAGGTATTGGCCCAGCACGTCGTCGGGTGTTCCGTCGGCGATCACCTTGCCTTGGTCGAGCCACAGCACCCGGCTGCACCAGCTTCGGACGATTTCCGTCTGGTGGCTCGACAGCACCAGGATATCGGCGCCGCGCACCATTTCTTCCAGCCGTTGGCGTGCCTTGTCCAGGAACGCCGCGTCGCCCGCCAGGAACCATTCGTCCATCAGCAGGATCTGCGGCTTGATCGCCGTTGCCAGGGCGAATCCCAGCCGCACCACCATGCCCGCCGAGTAGATCCGCACCGGCAGGTCGATAAAGTCCGACAGTTCGGCGAAATCGGCGACATCTTCCTCCAGCCGCGACAGCGCCGACCGAGGCAGCCCGTTATACAGCCCGCGCAGCAGGATGTTCTCCCGCCCCGTCAGCTCCATGTTCATGCCCAGATTGGGGTCGAGCAGCGCGTTCAGGCTGCCTTTCACCCGCAACTGCCCGATGACCGGCTCATAGATCCCCGCCAGCACCCGCAGCAGCGTGGTTTTCCCCGCCCCGTTGGACCCGACGAGTCCAAGCCGGTCGCCGCTTTCCAGGCGCATGTTGATACCGCTGAGCGCGCGCACCACCACCCGCTTCTGCTGGTCTTTTGCCAGCCGGCCGGATGCCGCTGCCACCACCATCTTTTTCAGGCTGCGCGATCCCGCGTGATACAGCGGAAACAGCACGGAGAGGTTGTCGACCTCGATGAATGCCTCAGCTTCCATGATGCCTCACACCCAGAACGTGACGCGTCCGCGCGCTCGGACGAAAAAAGCCCAGGATATCGCGCAAAGAACCGCACTATAGCCAAACGCGCCAATCCAGGTGGTGGTGGCGATGGAACTGCCCAGGATCGGCCCGCGCACGATCTCCAGCAAATCGAAAAATGGATTGATCGCCAGTTCGGCGATCCGCGACGGCCCGAGCTGATCCGGCTTCCAGATCACTGGCGTCATGAAAAAGGCGATCTGCATGATGCTGTTCACAATTGGCTGAATATCGCGGAAGCGCGCACAGAACCCGCCCAGCAGCAAGGTCAGCGCCAGCGCGTCCACCGCCCACACCAGCAGGCCCGGAATTGCCAACACCGCTTCCCGGTGCGGCCACACCGAAAAAATCGCGAACACCACGACGATCACCACGATATTGTGCGCCAGTGCGATCGCATTGCGGATCAACGTCCGTATGGCGAAGACGAAGAACGGCATGCGGACCGACCGGATGACGCCCTCGGCCTCGGTGAAGGCGGTGCATGCCTCCGACACCAGCGCCGCCAGGAAGCCCCATAGAACCTGCGATAACGCCAGGAACGGCAGGTAATCGTGCACATTGATCTTGAACAGCGTCGAGTAGAGCACGCCCAGCGCGCCCACCATCACGCCGGTGGAAATGGTCAGCCAGAACGGGCCCAGCATCGACCCGCGATAGCGTAGGCGGATGTCCAGCCAGCCCAGCGTCCAGGCCAGGCGCCAAAGTTTGAGACCGCCGGCGATATCGGCCAGCGCCCAGCGGTTGCGTGTGGCCAGGGTCATATCCGCCCGCAGGCTCAGCTCCGAAGCCGGTGCGGTCGTGGTCACGGTACTGCTCATATGGCGGGGCGCATAGCCCATTCGCGGGGGCGGCACAACTCGCGCCCGCCATCCGCGCCCGCCGCCCGGTCGCGCGCCCGATCGTAACGGAATGATCGGCGGCCGCGGCTTTTTTGCGTGATGAAACCACCCGTCCCAGTCAAATTCGTCGAAAACCGCCGATTCGCGTCAATTTGCCACAATGCCGAGATGACTTGCCTGAAAGATGGAAGTCGTTTAATGCCTTATCCTACGTTCCTGAGTGATTGGATAAGCGGTGACCGATCGGCCGCCGTGTCGAATTCTGTTTGCCGCGCGCCACGGAGACGCATACGTATGACCGCACCGGATCGACTTGTCACCCCCGGCCGTCTCCGTGCAGCGGGCGCCATTGCCCTGCTGGCCGCCGCCCTTGCCGCCTGCGGCACCGTACCGCACCAGGACGCGATTCAGGAGACCGCGCGCTACGTCGCCCATGCAAAACACAACTACACCCCGCCCGGACCGCCAGAGGACCCCTGGGGCCCCTACATCCAGGAGGCCGCGACCAAGTACGACATACCGGAAGTCTGGATTCGCTCGCTCATGCGGGTGGAATCCGGCGGCAAGGAATACCTCAACGGCGGCCTGATTACCTCCGGCGCCGGCGCGATGGGCCTGATGCAGGTGATGCCCGCCACGTACGACGAATTGCGTGACCGGTACAATCTCGGTGACGATCCATTCGATCCGCACGACAACATCATGGCCGGCGTCGCCTACATGCGGGAAATGTACGACCTCTACGGGTCGCCCGGCTTCCTCGCCGCCTACAATGCCGGACCCGCTCGCCTGGACGATTATCTGGCGAATGCGCGGCCGCTGCCGGATGAGACCCGGCACTATGTCGCGATGATCGGGCCCTACGTGGCCGGCGTCTATCCGAATAACCGGTCGGCGGCGGACCAATTGGCGATGAACCAACTGCCGATCGATATCCCGCCCGGCAAACGATATCGTCCGGTGATGCTGGCACGCGCCAAGCCCCTCCGCGGCGGCCATCTGCCGCAACGCCGCCCAGTGGAAGTCGCGTCGCTGCCGGAACCATCACGTCACGGCGGCGGAATGGTCGTGCAGGATTATGCGCTGGTCGCCCCGCCGCCCGCGCCGCCGCGTCACGGATTCCGCTTCATCGCCTCGGCCAACGCCGCCGAATCCGCGCCGATGCGTCATGGCCCGGCCGGCCGCGGCCAATGGGCGATCCAGGTCGGTGCCTTCGCCAACCAGGGCCAGGCGCACAGCGCCCTGCTGGCCGCGCAGGGGCATGCCCATGTGGAACTGGTGGTGGCGCATCCGTTCGTCGCCAGCGTCCACCAGGGCCACACCGTGCTGTGGCGCGCCAGGATGACCGGGATGTCGCGCGAAACCGCCGTCCAGGCCTGCGAGCACATCATCCACGGCCATTCGACCTGCATCGTGCTGTCGCCTGAATCCCAGTCCTGATCAGATGTCACGGTCCGGATCGTTCCGGACCGTGACATCCGTTGAGTATGGAGCCTAAAGCGGCTTCAGCGGCGGTGCTTCGCCTTCCGGCAGCGGCACCTGGGCGACGTTCAGCACCATCGACACCAGGCTGTAGTAGCCGACCGCACCGACCAGATCCATAATCCCGCGTTCGCCGAAACGATCCATCACCGCGCCGTAGCGGGCGTCGGACACCTGGCCGGTGGACAGCAGATCGGTCACGAATTCGTACACCAGGGTCTCGTCGCCGCTCATCTCCGCCGGGCGGCGCCCCACCGCGATCGCATCGAGGATCGCCGGGTTCAGGCCGGCGTCGATCCCAAGCCGGCGATGCGCGTAGAATTCATACTGGGCACCCCATTTGCGCCCGGCCATGCAGATCGCCAACTCGTTCAGCGGCGCGGGGATGGAACTGCCGAAGCGCACATAGGCGCCGACGCGCTGCACCAGGTCGCATAACGCCGGGCTGCGCACCAGGGCGTTGAACGGCCCCCGCAGGCCGGCGCCACGCGGTCCGGCCTGGATCGCATCGACGACGGCACGCTGCTCATCGGTCATCTGGTCTGGGGTCAGCGGGGGGAAACGGGTCTCGGACATAAATTCTCTTCCCTGTGAACAAGGCTCGGACTGGCATCATGCCGTCGGACGATATCATAGACCGGGTTGCCGATATGGACGAGTGGCCGGCGACCAAGCCGGGCATCGACGCACTGACATGACGCGAGGACAACGAACCGATCCCCCGCGGCTCTCCTGGCGGCGAGCGGCGTCGACCTGGAACTGACCAAGCCCGTGAGGAGTGGCGTCTACGAGAACCTATCCACCGGCGGCACGGCCAGCTTCACCACGGTGACCAAAGCTGGCGTCGAGGCCATCCGGCATCGACACCCCGGCCACGACGGTTGGAGCGGCTTTGCCTGGCCCAAGCGGAAAGGCGGATCTCGGTCTCGCCCGCGCCAGCGGCAGTTCATGGCCAGGGGCAGCGAGACAGATGCAGTTCGCTCGATCGTCACCATCGGCGCCGGGCGCATCGCAATCGTAATCATAATGGTTGTAGTTACAGTAACAATCCGTTTGGTAACAAATGCACCTCGGTGAGCGGCAAGTCCGCGCCGCCAAAGTATGCCGGTGGGGAAGCGGAGTGATCGCCACGACCGGAATCCTCATGATGGCTGGCTGGATAAGATGGGCAAGCACAATCAAACTCCGGGATGCCCAAGATGAGCAATCAAACCTGCAACAGACACGATCTGACTTTTGCTTACGCCTGGCCGGACTCCAACAGTACGTATGAATACCAGACGAGTGTCGATGGAGCGACCGCCATCACGACTGGTCCGCCGTCTGGTCCAGCCCCACCTGCACGCGCGGTTCATCCATCCCGAGCCGCCGCGGCCGAGGACCCGCCTTTCCGTCGTCGCACCGACCTGCTGAGGTCAATATTATGATAGCAAAACCGTTCGTGGCCGCATCAGGTCTCTGACCGCGCGCGATGGCTCGACGCCCAACGGAATGACTGGGCGCATGGCCACGGCGTGTCGCCGGCGCTATAGGGGGCACGAATCATGAAGGGGAGACGCTGATCAATGCGGCATAGCTGGATGGATGACTACAGTCGTTGGGAGGGCAGCGCGCTAAACCACCGCGGGCATGCGTTCGGAACCGATGTGCTGAGGGAAATCGAGCGGTTATTGCCCGAGAATGTCGAGAACACCGTAGAAACCGGATGCGGGAAATCTACGATCTTGTTTTCGAACATCGCTCGGCGGCATCGGAGTTTCGCTCTCGACGATCGGGCAGAAGAAGGATCGTCAGTGGATTTCTTCGAGCAATGCCCGCTATCCCGCCTTGACCGCGTGGAATTCGTCTTTGGACCGACCCAGCAAACGCTGCCGCGCTTCGAGCAGCACGAACCTTACGACGTCATTCTGATTGATGGTCCGCACGGCTACCCGTTTCCGGAGCTCGAATATATCTTCCTCTATCCGCACCTCAAGATTGGCGGGATCCTCGTTCTGGATGACGTGGCCATCCCCACGATCGGCCGAATGGCAGACGTTCTTGCCGAAGATGAAATGTTTGAGCTTATCCAGGTCGTTGGAAATAACACGGCACTCTTTCGTCGCACCAACGCCGAAACTTTCGATCCGCGCGGCGACGGCTGGTGGTTGCAACATTATAACCGGCGCCGGGTCTCGCGCGCCCGCGCAATTGCCATGGCGGACCGGCCGCCGGTTGACCTCATTAGCAGCCAGCACCTTGACGATTGTCTTCAAGGGGCCGGAAAGGCCGCGAACACCGGCGCCGCATGGCGAGATACGGACAATGAGTTGCGGGAACGGAACCGTGTCCTCGCGGCATCGAACGATCGTGCAATGGACGTCCTTCGAACAGCCATCGAGGCGATCCTCGCTTCGACGTCGTGGTGTCGAACCCGCATTCTGCGCGGCGGCGGCTCTGAGCCAACGCTTGCTGCGGACGCCACCCCGGAAGCGGCCGCGATGACGTTACTTGCCCTGTCACGCTCCGGATCATGGGAACTCACCGCGCCGCTGCGCTTGCTGCGCCGAGGCATAACCGGGCTTCGCCGCCTGATACGACGTCCCAGCCTGTGATGCGGCCTCCCCGTGATGCTATGGGTTGCTGTTGCTGCCCGCCTCCTCACTGACCGCGGTTCGGACGCCTGGCCGTCGGGATAGCATCGCCGGCGCCCGCTGCAATCCACAGGTTGCCTTTGCCTGCTGGTGCGGTGCAACATTCCGGCGCAATGTCAAACACCGGGCCCCCCAGATGCCGCTCCACGTCGCGCTGACCCACAAGACGTCCTACCACTACGATCGCCTCATCACGCTGGGGCCGCAGACCATTCGCCTGCGACCCGCGCCACAGGCCCGCACCGCGATCCTGTCGTATGAACTGACGGTCGAGCCAAAGCCGCATTTCATCAACTGGATGCAGGACCCGCAGGGCAATCACCTCGCCCGCGTGGTGTTCCCCGAGAAAGTGGACCGGTTCGAGGTCACCGTCGACCTCGTCGCCGACATGGTCACGGTCAACCCGTTCGACTTCTTCCTGGAACCCGAGGCCGAGACCTACCCCTTCACCTACGATCCGGTGCTGGAACAGGAACTCGCCCCGTTCCGCAAAACCGAGACCCCCGGCCCCCATCTGAAAGCCCTCCTCGCCGCCATCCCCCGCGACGAATTGCGCACAGTGGACAAACTGGTCGAGTTGAACACGCTGATCCAGAAGAAGGTCGCCTACATCGTCCGCCTCGAACCCGGCGTGTTCACCCCGGAAGAAACCCTGGCGGGCGCGACCGGATCGTGCCGAGACTCCGCTTGGCTGCTGGTCCAGGTGCTGCGCCACCTCGGGATGGCCGCGCGTTTCGTCTCCGGCTACCTGATCCAACTCGTCGGCGACGTGAAACCGCTCGAAGGGCCGGAAGGCCCGACCGCCGACTTCACCGACCTGCACGCCTGGGCCGAGGTCTACCTGCCCGGCGGCGGCTGGGTCGGCCTCGACGCGACCTCCGGCCTGCTGTGCGGGGAAGGCCACATCCCGCTCGCCGCCAGCCCCGACCCGATTTCCGCCGCGCCGATCTCCGGCCTGGTGGAAAAAGCCGAAACCACCTTCGGATTCGAGATGTCGGTGAAGCGGATCAAGGAAACCCCCCGCACCACCAAACCGTACACCGAAGCCCAGTGGCAGGCGATCCTCGCCCAAGGCCAGGCCGTCGATCGCGCGCTGAAGCGAAACGACGTGCGCCTGACCATGGGCGGTGAGCCCACCTTCATCGCCGCCAACGACATGGACGCGCCGGAGTGGAACACCGACGC
>DATAZJ010000339.1:0-2931 GCA_036272115.1 Rhodopila sp.
TGGACAAAATCACCAACTGGAAATGCTGCTTCAAGTAACGCAGCGCCTCCACTGTATCGGCAAACGCCGGCCAATCCCCGATCGAGCCGCCAAACGCGGCATCCTCAGCCGCATCCGCCGCCACCCCCCATTCAACCGCCAACCGGGAATGCACCACCGCCAGCAAATCCGAGTAACCCATCCCCGGCGTCAACGCCTGCTGCCGAGCCTCAACCCCCGCAAACGCCTCCAAAACCCCATCCCGAGACAATCCAACGCCCGTCCGCCCCAACAGCGGCCCCAGAGCAGTATAAATCCCGCTCTCCCAGTCAATCAGCGTGCCATAACAGTCAAACGACAGAACATCGAAGTCAGACAGTTTCACGGCAGAGCCCCCCAATCCCCCAGCTTGGCCGAGCGATGCAACCACGCCCGCACACCGGCCGGATCGCCAAACACCTCATCGACCCGATAGCCGGCGCCGCCCAGCTTGCGACAGGCCCGCATGCCGTCCTCATCGGTCACATCATCGCCGATAAACACCGGCAGACGTCCGGCGAATGGCGCATGGCGCATCAGGGCCTCCACCGCGCTGCCCTTGTCGGCGCCGGTTGGACGCACCTCCCACAGCATATGGGCAGGAAGCAATTGGAAGCCGGTCGACCCTCCAATCATCTCCGTCAGGGCAGTCCGGAATACGTCCCCCGCCTCCGGAGCCTGACGGTAATGCAGCGCGAAACCACGGGCCTTGCGCTCCAGCAGCGCACCAGGGAACGAGCTTGCCAAGGTTTCGGCTGCCTCCAGCCAGGCGGCCGGCGGCACTGGCAGATCGGGGCGCTCGACGGCGTCGCCTGGATGCCGACGGATCGCACCGCCATGCTCGCCGGCCACGGCACCGGGAGCATCGCCAAACAGGCGGTCCACGGTCTCGATCGGGCGGCCGGTGACAACCGCCAGTGCGCCGCCCAACAAGTCCCGCAGCACAGTCAGCGCATTCGGCAAACCGGGGGCCACGATCACCGCATCCGGCGTTGGCGCGAGGTCGATCAGCGTGCCATCCATATCGAGCAGCAGCGCGGCACGAGGAAAGGGCGGCAGCACGTCCATAATAACCCCCTGTTTGATCGCGCGATCCCCGCTTTCCGCCCGTTCGGACTCAGGTCATCACGCTCTAACTGCAGCCCGCCACGCGCAGACCATAGATCGGGTGCTGCATCATCGAAACGGCGGGCTCATTTTCCAGCATCCAGCCATCGAACCCAGGCGAGTCCGGGTGACTATCGGTCACATGCAAATAGACTGCCGCATCGGCAGGCTGATCCGGCGGACGCACGACGCAGGCCTTCACCGTGATGGTCAGTGACTCGAATGTCGCCGACTGCCCCACCTTGATCGTCAGTTCCGACGCCTGAGCGTTGACCTTGTCCAATGCCACCAGCTTCGCCACGGTGGCCGGGATCCAGGTGTTGGGCCGTTCAAAAGTCGTCGGCGGCGCCGCGGGCGGCGTTTGGCTCTGACCTTGCGCACCCGACCCCGACACATTGGGCGGAGCCGGCACCTGCTGATGTGGTGCCTGCGGAACCGGTGCCTCCTGTTGCGGCGGCTGCGGAGCCGGTGCCTGCTGGTATGGCGGCTGCTGATATGGAGGCTGCGGAGCCGGTGCCTGTTGGTAGGGCGACTGCTGATACGGCGTCTGCGGAACCGGTGCCTGCTGGTAAGGTGTTCGCACTCCCGAGGGCGATCCAGGCTGTGGCACCTGCTCCTGCAACGGCGGCAACTGCGCCATCTGCATAGCGGCGTTCTGGGCCCGGACCGGCACGGCCAAAGTGGCCATCCCCCAAACGGACACGGCGAACATCGTCCGCAACGAGACGCGCGATACCACTTTCATCCGACCGGACGCTTCGGCGAGTCGAGACCTGTCACAATATCCGCCAGGACCTGACGCATCCCCTGTTCGTCAACGCCCATCAGGATCGCATCCTCGAACGCGTCGCGCAGCACCTGCGACACTTCGGCGTAGTTCTCGGCCAGCATCTTCAGCTTCTCCCGGCAACCCACCGCGTTGCCGTCCAGGCCAGGCCAGTTGGTCGGGGGTGGCGGGATCATTTGGACAGCGGCGCCAGCGCACCGCCTCCTTGCTGGGAACTGTTCGACTTGCCGCCGGCCTGACCGTCCTTCGATCCGTTCAGGCTGGTGACGCTGAATATAAACTTCCCAAGCAGTTCCTCCAGGCTGACCGACGACTGGGTGATGGTGATCGTCTGGCCCGGCTTCAGGTCCGTTTCATCCCCGCCCGGCGACAGGGAGATGTATTTGCCGCCCAGCAGGCTCTCGCTGACGATCGAGGCGCCGGTATCCTTCGGCAGCACAATGTCGCTCCGCACCGTCAGCGACACGATCGCGGAAAACGTTTTTGGATCGATCTGCTCATCGGTCACTGTGCCGACCTTCACCCCGGCGATGCGAACATCTCCGCCGACCGCCAGCCCGTCGATATGGTCGAACCGGGCTTTCAGTTCATAGCCCGATCCGACGGTACGGCCAGAATGCGCGACGGCATACGCAAGGAACACCACCGCGACCACCAGCACGAGCGCGCCGGTCAGCGTCTCCGCAACACCATGACGGCCCATCGCGATGCTAGCTCGGCGTCCAGGCTTCGTAATCGCCGGTGGCGCGGGCGCGGTGTCCGCCCTCGTAGTCATGACCGGGCGGCCGATAGCTGGCCGGCGTCCCGGTAAGGTTCGCGAGATGCGGCTTCTGCCAGACCTTGCGGCCGGTGTCCGGCAGCGGCGCGTCGGTGGTGTAGTGCAGCCATGCATGCCACTCTGGCGGAACGACACTGGCCTCCACAACGCCGGCATAGGCAATCCAGCGCCGATTGCGCAGGCTGCCGGGCCGCTGGCGCTTTTCCTCGTAGTAGATATTGCCCGCCGCATCGGTGCCGAT
>DATAZJ010000340.1:0-2954 GCA_036272115.1 Rhodopila sp.
AGCCGACATGATCCCGATCCTTTGCGCTGGGGTCGCGTTTCCGTCTGGTCACGCGACGCTTCATCGCCTGAGTGCGGGTTGGAAAGCAAGGGTTGGGGCTGTGGGGTGGGGTCGTGAGGGCCTGGCCTCGGTGGGGGGTGGCGGTGTGTGTCTTGTTTGGCGGGGTGGCGGTGTGTGTCTTGGCGGAGGCGTGGATGGCGGGCCTGCGCCCGCCATGACGAGGGGGACGACGGTGGTTGGTCCGAGGCGCTTGTTGCGGTGCCTCGTGCTGGTTTGGCGGGCGTTGGTCTGGCGCTGATGGGGGCGCTATGCCCCGGCGACGATTTTTTTGTCGAACAAGGTCTCGATCTCCTGCGCCGAATAGCCGTGTTCGGTCAGCACGGCGCGGGTGTGCTCGCCCAGGGTGGGGGCGTGGGCGCGCTTTGTGCCGGTCTCCAGCGCCGGCAGGCCGGGGATGTTGGGCATGGGCACCAGTTCGGGGACGCCGGGTTGGGCGAGCCATGACATGATGCCTGTGGCGGTGACCTGTTCCTCGGTCAGGAACTCCTGATAGCTGTTGACGCGGCCGTTCATGATGCCGTTCGCGGTGAGGCGTTCGGACAGCCATGCGGTTGTTCGCGCCGCGAGGATCGGGCGCAGGACGACGTAGAGCTCGTCCAGGTTGGCGGCGCGAGCGGGGTGGGTGGAAAAGCGGGGGTCGTCCAGGAGGACGGATTGGTCGATCGCCTCACAGAACGGTCGCCAGTCGGTGGGCCGCACCATGGTGATGTTGATCTGGCCGTCTTCGGTGTTGAACACGCCGTTGGGCATGCTGGTGCGCTGGGTCGTTCCTCGTTCGAGATAGTTGGCGATCATGCGGATCGAGGACAGCATGGCGCCGCCGTGCATCAGGCTGAGCTCGATGAAGCGGCCTTGTTTCACTTTCTGCTCGCGGCGGACGTAGAGCGAGGTGGCGATGGCCTGGAAACCGAGCAGGCCGGAGAACATGTCGATCAGGGAGATGGCGATGCGGTGGGGGTGCTGGTCGTGTTCGCCTTTGTTCTCGGTGACGATGCCGATGAAGGCCTGCAGCACCGGGTCCATCGCCGGGCGGGCGGCCAGCGGGCCGGTCTGGCCGAAGCCGGAGATGGAATAGTAGATGATTCCGGGTTCTTTCGCGCTGACCGCGTCGTAGCCGAAGCCGTATTTCTGGATGGTGCCGGGGCGGAAGCCCTCAATGAAGACGTCGGCGCCGCGGACCAGGCGCCAGAGGATTTCCTTGCCCTCGGGCGTTTTCAGGTCGAGCGCCAGGCTGCGTTTTCCCAGCGTGCCATAGAGCGAGAAGGCGGAGTGTTCCTGGTAGGTGCGGCCGAGGATGCGCGACCAGTCGCCGCCGTTGTGCGGGGTTTCGACCTTGATCACGTCGGCGCCGTGCTGGGCCAGCATCATGGCGCAGGACGGGCCGGCCACCCCGCCGCTGAGATCGATCACCTTCATTCCGGCGAACGCCGCGTCGTAACTCATCGTTTCCCCCGTTCTTGTTCGCGTGGCCGGCCGGAAGGCGTCGATCACGCGCAAACCGTGTTCAGGGAGATGATAGGGGGACACGCGGCGGATTGGCCAGAGCCGAGCCGGTGGGGTAGCGTCGCGGGGAACCGACGGGGTGTGGTGCGGCCGGGATGAAGGAAAACCGAGACCGCGTGCGGACCGGTCGTGAGAGGGAGTGAATTTCCGTGAAAGACAACAGCATTAGGCGGGCGGTGCGCGAGGGGCGGGCCGCGCTGGGAACCGGGCTGAAGGAGTTCGCCTCACGCGGGGTGCCGTGGATCATTGAGGCCTCGGGCTTCGATTATTGCATGATCGATCATGAGCACGGTGCTTTCGATCTTGAGACGATCGCCGATCTCGCGGGGTGGTTCCAGGCGACGAATGTTTCGGCGATCGTGCGGATCCACAAGTCGTTTACGTATCTGATTCCGGCGATCCTGGATCAGGGGATCATGGGTGTCCAGGTTTCCGAGGTCGATACTGTCGAGGAGGCGCGCGCGATCGTGCGGGAAGCGAAATATCCGCCGATCGGTAACCGTGGGATCTCGGGGCAAGGGATGCATACCGGATACCGGAGCCATGGCGCCCGGCATGCGACCGAGTATGCGCCGTGGGCGAATGCCAATATCGTTACTTGTGTGTCGATCGAGTCGCTCGAGGGGCTGGAGAATGTCGAGGCGATCGCGGCGGTGGAGGGGATCGACATGATCGCCTATGGGCATTCGGACCTGAGTGCGCGGCTGGGGGTGCATCTGCAGCTTGAGCATCCGACGTTCAGGGCGGCGGTGCGGCGGATCGTGGAGGCGTGCAAGGCGCACGGGAAGCTGGCGCGGGGGTCGGCGGAAACCGAGGCGCAGATTGAGGAGTACTGGCAGTTGGGGTGTCAGGTGCTGAACCTGCCCGGCACCGATGTCAGCACGTATCTGGATGGGCTGAAGGCACGTGCGGCGCGGGCCCATGCGCGGCTTCGGTCGATTGGGGTGGCGGTGCCGTGAGGGGGTGCGGCGGTGGGGATGATTCCCAAAGGGCAGCGATTCGCAGTCATGCCGGTTGGCAGCAGGCTATCCGGTGGAACGGGTCGGCCGAAACCGGACCGGCTGGTCGACCCAATATCTGACGCGATCTTGCATGAGCCAATTACATTCCAAGACCTACTTTGACACTTCAGGAGATTGGTCGCGCGCACTACCTTATACCAATCGCCCTTGATGTTGACCCATCGGCACCGCCGTACAACCGTCATGGCGAGCGCATGACGGTATCCATGTCTTTGTTTCCGCTCGTAAAAGGCGTGGATACCAGCATACGCCGGCATGACGGATGGGGTCAACCGAAGAGTCTGCATCAACGCCGGCTGGTATTATATGCGGAAAAACACGGCGCTCTCTGGATTGATAAATTCGGCCAATACCTGCAAGGGGAAGCTC
>DATAZJ010000341.1:0-2759 GCA_036272115.1 Rhodopila sp.
AGTTCCGACGACACGTTCTGACGTCCGCCGCACCTCCCAACCGACTACGGACATAAAAAAACGGCGGTGCTTTTGGCACCGCCGAAGTTTAGGGAGGAAACGTCCAAGAAAGCAGTGCGCCTAAGCGCGGTCTGCGATCCAGAGAATGGCCTTCGCACCCGCAGCATGCAAGCGTTATTTTGCTGCGCCGCAGCATTATTCGCGCCCGACGTCGCAGATGTTGCAGATTTGCCACATAATTGGGCACAGCCCCTCGCATACACCCACATCGCACGCCAATCAGGCAGGATCGCCCTGCACTGCCTTCGCCAGGGCAACCATCGTGCCTAAACTATTGGCCATGTCGGTCGGGATCAGCACCGTCGTCCCACGTTCCTTGTTCATCTCGTACAGCAAATTCATCTGCCGCAGCTTCAGCGCATTCGGATCGCTGCCATACAGCTTGGCGGCCTCCAATATCTGTTCCGCGATCGCCTGCTCCGCCGAAGCCAGCGTCACACGAGCATCCTTCTCCCGCTCCGCCTGCGCCTGGCGGCTCATCGCGTCCTGCAACTCCCGCGGGATCGCGACGTCCTTGATCTCCACGCTGCTCGCCGTCACCCCCCAGGAACTCGTCTTGCCGGTGATTGCCACGCGCAGTTGTTCATCCGCCGTCTTCCGGTCGGACAGCAGCTTCGACAAATCGGTGGACCCGATCATCTCCCGCAGGCTGGTCTGCGCCACACGCTCGATCGCCTGGCGGTAATCGGCGATGCGGATGGCGGCGGCCTCGGCGTCCGCCACCTGCCAGAACACGATCGCATCGACGCCCACCGCGACGGTATCCCGGGTCAGCGCCTGCTCCGCCGTGATCATGGTGGTCTGGATGCGCAGGTCGATGACCTGAGCAACCGAATCGACGATCGGAATCACCAGATAGATGCCCGGCCCCGCCACCCTGTCGAAGCGCCCGAGCCGCAGGATCACCGCCCGCTGCCATTCCGAGGCTATCCGGACCACCCGCCCCAGGATCACCAGGACGATGAAGACGATGATGATAACCAACACGACGCTCATGCGACCTCTCCCCCGATTGCTCCGCCATCATACGCCGCGCAAACACAGGCGTAACATCGGCGCGGACCCGGCATGGCGAACACATGGTGGTTGACGGGTCGCACCACACCTATATTGCTGACCCAAACAGCGCGCGGTCCGATCCTGCCGCCTGGTTCCCTCGCGTCAGGCGAATCGGCCCGCCAAATCACGGAGCCAACCATCATGGCTGACATCAACGCCCAAGTGCCGGTAACGGTGCTGACCGGCTACCTCGGCGCCGGCAAGACCACCCTGCTCAATCGCATTCTGACCGAGAACCACGGCCGCAAATACGCCGTGGTGATCAACGAGTTCGGCGAACTGGGCGTCGACAACGACCTCGTCGTGGACAGCGATGAGGAAGTGTTCGAGATGAACAACGGCTGCATCTGCTGCACCGTGCGCGGCGACCTGATCCGCATCGTCGGCGGCCTGATGAAACGGCGGGAAAAATTCGACGGCATCATCATCGAGACCACCGGCCTCGCCAACCCAGCCCCGGTGGCGCAGACCTTCTTCGTTGACGACACCGTCAAGGCGAAGACCCGCCTCGACGCCATCGTCACCGTCGTCGATGCCAAGCACCTGCCTGCCAGGCTTGCCGACAGCCACGAGGCGGCCGACCAGATCGCCTTCGCCGACGTCATCGTGCTGAACAAGACCGATCTCGTCACGCCGGAGGAGCTGGAAGCCGTCGAGGCCACCATCCGCCAGATCAATCGCTTCGCCATCATCCACCGCACCCAGCGCTCCGCCGTGCCGATCGCCGAGGTGCTGGACCGGGGCGCTTTCGACCTGTCACGCATCCTGGCGATGCACCCTGACTTCCTGGATGGCGACGACGACCACGAACACAACGAAGACGTCGCCTCCATGAGCTTCGAGGTGGAGAAGCCGATCGACCCGGAAAAATTCAACGCCTGGATCGGCGTGCTGTTGCAGGACAAAGGCGCCGATCTTCTGCGGACCAAGGGCATTCTGCACTACGCGAATGAAGACCGCCGCTTCGCCTTCCAGGCCGTGCACATGATCGCCGATGGTGACTTTATCGGCCCGGCCAAGGACGGCGATGCGCGGACCAGCCGCCTGGTGTTCATCGGCCGCAACCTGAACCGCCCGCAACTGCGCCGCGGCTTCGAAAGCTGCGTGGCCGATTAGACCCTGAGCCGCCCATCCTGCCGAAAAAGGGAACAGCCCTTCTCGCCGCAAGATGGCCAAGACGCGTAGAGAAACAGGACTCGCATGAGCCAGACCGCCGAAGCCGCCTTCCTGCTAAAGACCCGCGGCACGTCCCGCGATCTCGATGCGTTCGTCGTCGCTGCCCGCTTCGCCCGTGACGGGCGGCGCGTCGGCTTCGCCCTCGGTGATGGCACCGTGCATATCGCCCCGGTGGGCGGATCCGGCGAAGGGAACACCGTCAGCGTCCATGACGGCGCGATCCTCGGCTTCGCACCCGACCCCGCCGGCGACGGCTTCATCTCCGGCGGCGATGACAGCAAGCTGCGCCGCGTCGCCGGTGACGGTAGCGTGTCCGATGTGGCCAGCTTCGGCGGGAAATGGGTCGAGCATGTCGCCAGCTTCGCCCTCGACAAGGGCAAGGGGCTGATTGCCGCGAGCGCCGGGAAAATCGTCCGGCTGTTCGACCAGTCCGGGCAGTTGCTGAAGGAACTGACCCATCCGTC
>DATAZJ010000342.1:0-4100 GCA_036272115.1 Rhodopila sp.
GCCGGCTGATTGACGGTCCAGGGCAGGACAAACAGGCCCAGGGCGTGTGCTTCCAGGATGTCGGCTTTGGTCAGGCCGGTGTGATCCGGTGCCCAGACAGGGCCGCCCTCTGCCGCGACCCGGGCCGGAACAGATCCGGCGGCGGTCGCCCCGTCCCACCACAAAGCGGCGTCGCGGACGGTCTCGGTTCGGGTCAGCCAGGCCAGCCTGATATCGGGACGCGTTTGGCGGATGTGCCGCTGCACGCGCCAGTCGAACGATTCCATGATGACCCGGCCCGTCGCCCCGGCGGCATCGACGACCGACAACGTCGCGTCCGCCAGAGCCGCGGGAGTCGCAGTCCAGCCGGGGTGAGCCGGGTTCGTCTTCACCTCGATGGTGAACCGGGCATGCGGCAATGCCGCCAGCACGCCGGCCAGTGTCGGGATGCGTGCGCCGTCACACGGGGTTTGCCCGGGAAACAGGACAGATGTCCGGGACCCGGGCCGGATTCGGCCAACGTCGAAGGCCGTCAAGGCCGCATGGGTCAGCGTGTGGATCAGCGGGCCTCTTTGGGTCAGCCAGGCGCCCGATCCGTCCCGCGTGATGTCCGGATTCAGCGCTGGATCGTGCGACACCACGATCACGCCATCGGCAGTCATTGCCACGTCAAGTTCGAACGCTTCGACACCCAGCGCGGCGGCGGCCAGGAAACCTTCCAGCGTGTTTTCGGGGAAGAGAGCCCGAGCGCCCCGGTGGCCTTGGATATCGGTTTTGCGTGCCATGATGGAGGTGGCTACCCGGTTCGCGGGCAATTGTCATGGCGGGGTCAAGGAAGCCCGGCGGGGGTGCCCCGGTTTGACCCTCATTTTGGGGCGGGCCAGGCCGGCATCGCGCGGAACCCTGGCAAGGCCTCGACCCGCCGCAGCCAGGTTCGGATGGCGGGATACGGTTCCAGCGAGATGCCGCCCTCGGGCGCCAGGGCAACATAGGAATAGCAGGCCAGGTCGGCGATCGTCGGGTGATCGGCGGCGAGGTAGGCCCGGGTGGACAAATGAGCGTCCATGAAGTTCAGCAGCGTGGATGCGATGTCAGCGGCATCGGCGGTATTGCCGGTGGCGGCTCCCTTGGCGATCAAACGGGCGAGGCCCGGACCGAATTTCACCTCGCCGGCGGCGATGGACAGCCAGCGCTGGACATTGCTGGCGCCGATCGGGTCTTCCGGCAGCCACTGACTGTCGGGCGCGTACTTCTTGGCGAGGTAGACCAGGATGGCGTTGCTGTCGGCCAGAATCAGGTCCCCGTCATGCAACACGGGGATTTGCCCGAGCGGGTTGAGGCGGCGGAACGGTTCGGATTGGCGGACGGCGGCGGGGGAATCGGCGAAGCGATAGGGGAGTTTCAGCATCAGCAGGAACAGTTCGACCCGGTGTGCATGCCCCGACAATGCGGTGCCGTGCAGGACAAGTGAGGACTGGACCATGGGTCTGCTTCCTAGAACGATGCTGGTGACCAGGATGAGCCTTGCGGGAAGCAGGCAGAATGCCGCTCGCCGGCAAGTCAGACTTTCTTTCGGCGGAAGAATAAGCCTTCCATCGAGGGACGTTTGCCCGCGGCGGGGCCGGTGCTACCGTCGCGGCCACACAGGCTTCGATGGCATCGGACATCGCTGACAGGGGGAACGCGTCATGCAGTACACCACACTCGGCCGCACGGGCCTGAAAGTCAGCGTTGCCGGGCTGGGCTGCGGCGGTTTCAGCAAGCTGGGGCTTGGCACCGGGCAGTCAGCCGATCATGCGGTGGGGATCATACGGCAGGCGCTGGACCTGGGGGTCAACCTACTCGATACGGCAGCGGTCTATGGCACCGAGGATGTGGTGGGCGCGGCGCTGCGGGGCGTGCCGCGCGACAGTGTGGTGGTTTGCACCAAGGCGTCGAAGCCGGCCGGCGACAAGACGTTCAGCGTGGACAAGGTGCTGGCAAGTCTGGACGGATCGCTGACCCGGCTGGGGTTGGATCATGTCGATGTTTTCCAGCTTCATGCCGTTCCGCCCGCCGCCTATGACCAGGTACGCGACGAGATCGCTCCGGCATTGTTGCGGGAACGGGCGAAGGGGAAATTTCGTTTCCTGGGCATCACGGAGACGGCGCCGAACGATCCGGAGCAGCATATGCTGAACCGGGCGATGCAGGACGATATGTGGGATACCGCGATGGTGGCGTTCAACCTGATGGATCAGGTGGCTCGGGCGCAGGTGTTTCCGCATACGTTGGCCAACCGGATCGGTACGCTGATGATGTTCGCGGTGCGGAGTATCTTCGCGCGGCCGGCGCAGCTTGTGGCGACGGTGCGGGACCTGGCGGCTTCGGGTCAGTTGCCGGCGTGGCTGGCGGAGACCGAGGATCCGCTGGGGTTCCTGGTGC
This sequence comes from Rhodopila sp., assembly GCA_036272115.1. Lineage (GTDB taxonomy): Bacteria > Pseudomonadota > Alphaproteobacteria > Acetobacterales > Acetobacteraceae > Rhodopila. Next base: position 2,404 of record DATAZJ010000342.1, read on the forward strand.
ATCCGGAGGGCGCCGACAGCGTGACCGATGCGGCTTACCGCTACGTGCGGCACGAACCGGGCGTGGACGTCGTGCTGTTCGGGACGGGGGATTTGGGGCATCTGCGGGCGAACATCGCCTCCATCCTGAAGCCGCCGCTGCCGGCGGCGGATCGGGCGAAACTGCAAGACCTGTTCAGCCACCTACGGGGCGTGGGGCTGGAAGTGCCGCCGGCCCGGGTCGCGTAATCCGAACGGTTACGGCGACTTGGCGCCCTTGTGGCTTGCCAGCCACGCGACGATCGCCGGCACGTCGTGTTCATCGACCGGGGCTTTGTATTGGGACCGCATTTTGTCGACCTCGGCCTGCCAGCTGGCCTGGGTGAGGTTCGGCTGATTAAGCACCATCCCCGCGGAATGGCATGTCAGGCAGTTGTTGTTGATCGCCTCGGCGGCTGGACCGCCCTGGAACAACCGGTCGCTGGCCGGGAATTCGACGCTGACCGAGTGCAACGTGATGCCGGCGGCGGTAGCGGCTGCTGGCTGCGCGCGGGCCGTTGTGTCGGTGGCTGCTGCGCCGATGGCGAAGCCGGCTAGTGCGACGGTCGCGGCGAATGCCGTGAATTTGGAAGAATTCATGGAAAAATCCCTCGATCGTTGCTTCAGGCGACAGTCAGGCGGACGCTCTCGATAACGTTGCGCATGAAACCACCTGGGTTCCAGTTCGGCTCCGACGGCTGTGCCACCGAAGCCGTGTTGGTGCAGCGTGCCATCAGCGTCAACGCGCCTGACGCCGGAGCGGTGACGTTGGCGGTCCATTGACGGAAGCCGTATTTCCCCTCATCGGGGCCAAGCACGGCGGCCTGCCAGGTGTGCCCTTCATCGGCGGAGAGATCGACCTTTGCGACGCCCCGATCGCCGCCGAAAGCGATCCCGCGCAGCGGCACCGGCGCCCCGGGCTTGACGGTCGTTGCATCGGTGACATTGGTGAAGAACGAGCGCGGCACCATGCGGTTGATCGGCACTGTCTTGAAACCGGTCTGCCCCGGTTTGACGTTGGCGCCGGGCGTGTCGGGGATGCGATAGGCGGTCGCCATCCAAAAGTTGTCATCGGGCGTCGAAAGCACCTCGATGTCGTTCAGCATCTTGACCCAGTAGGTCGAATACCATCCGGGAACGATCAGGCGCATCGGAAAGCCGTTCAGCAACGGCAACTGCTGACCGTTCATCTGGTAGGCCAGCATCACCTCGCCATCGCGCGCATGATCGATGTCCAGCGATTTGAGGAAGTCCGGCGCGCCGTCCACCACCGGCTCGTCCAATCCGTTGAAGCGAACGGCGACGGCACCGGCCTTCAGGCCCGCGCGGTCCAGCACGTCGCGCAACCGCACGCCTGTCCACTTGGCGTTGCCCATTGCGCCGTTGCCCCACTCCCCGCCGGGAACCCGCGGTTGAAAAAATCCCCGCGAATTGCCGGAGCACTGATTGACCGCCGCAATCTCGAACCGCGGCAGCGCCAGGACGTCCGCCATCGACAGCGACAGCGTGGTGTTGACGTGCCCGCGCACCGCCAGCTTGAACGTGGCGACATCGACCGCCTCGGGGATCACCGCCCAGTGCCAGCGCACGAAAAACTGATCGTTGGGCGTAAAGACCCCCCGGTCGAACACCGGGAACGGTGTCTCCAGCAACGGCGGCCGCGTCCGCTGAAGCACCATC
>DATAZJ010000343.1:0-5049 GCA_036272115.1 Rhodopila sp.
ACCGGCCCATACGCCCAGAAACCCGTCTACGATCCGCTGATCCAGGCGGTGTCCGGCCTTGCCAGCATCCAGGCGGGATCGGACAGCGAACGCCCTCGGCTGGTGCGCACCATCCTGCCGGACAAGCTGACCGCCTACAACGCCGCCCAGGCGATCACCGCGGCGCTGCTCTCGCGTGAGCGGACCGGCAAGGGCCAGCACATCCGCCTGTCGATGCTGGATGCGATCATCGCGTTCCTCTGGGCCTCCGACATGGGCAGCCAGACGTTTGTCGGCCAGGACATCCCGCAGCAGGAAGCCGCCAGTTTCATTGACCTGATCTATGAAACCGCCACCACCCCGATCAGCGCCGCGGTGCAGTCCAACAAGGAATGGACCGCACTGACCCGGGCACTGGACATGCCGGCCTGGCTGGACGATCCGCGCTTCAAGACCCCGGCCCTGCGCCAGCGCCACATCAACGAACGGCTGGCCATGACCCAGGAGATCCTGCGCACCCGCTCCGCCGAAGAATGGCTGCAACGCCTGACCGAAGCAGGTGTCCCGTGTGCTCCGGTGCTGACGCGGACGACGATGCTGACCAACCCGCAGGTCGTCGCCAACGGCATCGTCGTGGAAACCGAGCACCCGCACGCCGGACGTCTGCGCCAGGCGCGTCCCGCCGCTCGTTTTTCCGAAACACCGGCGACGATCCGCCACGGCGGTCCGGGTCTCGGCCAGCAAACCCGGGAAGTCCTGTCGGAACTGGGCTTTTCACCCACCGATATCGAAACCTTGACCATCAAGGAAACGGCCGCGTGATCTGCGTCCATGACCGACCTGCGCCGAACATTCCGTTGTAAAACCCCATTGGGCAACCAGTTCCCCGCCCGTCGGAGCCCTTCATGCGCCGGTTCCTCCTGACCCTGACGTTCGTCCTCGTCCTGTTGCCGGCGTATGCGAATGAACGGTGGCAGACCTTGCCGCCGACACCGGCCGCCATCCCTTCCGACCGAACCGGCCAGGCCCCGGTGAACGGCATCAGCATCCATTACGCCATCTACGGTCACGGCTCGCCGGTGATCTTCCTGCACGGCGGCCTGGCCAACACCGACTACTGGGGCCATCAGGTGCCCGCGGTCGCCGCCCATCACACCGTCATCCTGATGGATAGCCGAGGCCATGGCCGCAGCACCCGCGACCAGCGCCCCTTCGGTTACGACCTGATGGCGGACGACGTGGTCGGGCTGATGGACTATCTGAAAATCCCCAGGGCCGACATCGTGGGATGGAGCGACGGCGGCATCCTCGGCATCGACCTCGCACTGCGCCACAGGGACCGGATCGGCAAGGTCTTCGCCTTCGCGGCCAACACCGTAACCGCCGGCGTCATCGACGGCGTCGAGAAAAACCCCACTTTCGCCGCCTTCATCCGCCGTGCCGGCGACGAATACCGCGCCCGCTCCGCCACGCCCGGTCAGTACGACGCTTTCGTCGCTCAGATCAGCAAGATGTGGGCGCAGCAGCCGAACTGGACGGACGCACAACTGAAGAGCATCGACACGCCGGTGCTTGTGGTCGACGGCGATCATGATGAGGCGATCAAGCGTGCCCACACCGAATACATCGCCGCGACGATCCCGCATGCCGGCCTGCTGATCCTGCCCAATGTCAGCCATTTCGCCTTCCTGCAGGACCCAGCTCAGTTCAACTTCGCCATCCTGCATTTCCTGGGCGACGAATAGCCGCCGCGCCCGCACGCGGCGGGACGCCCTGGATCAGTCCACTCCGTAAGCCGGCACCCCAGGGGGGGATGCGCTCCCGAACGGTCAGCGATAATAACCGGGCGACGGGTAAGCCGGCGCATAGCCCGGCGGCGGCGGGTAGGCGGGCGCATACCCCGGCGCATACCCCGGTGGCGGGTAATTGGGTGGCGGCGCGCCAGGTGGCTGGTAGCCGGGCACCTGGTTGCCGCGGGCATACATGCACTGCGCATAGGCGAGATCGTAACGCTGCTGCAGGTCATAGTTGGCTTGCGCCGCCGGTCCCGAACCATAGGCGGTGCCGCCGATCGCGCCGGCTCCCGCACCGATCGCGGCTCCTCGTCCACCGCCCACCGCCGCACCCAGGCCGGCACCCAGCAGCGTGCCCACGATCGCGGTGCCGACCTGCTGGTTGTTCGCCTGCTGTGCACCGCCCTGAACCTGGCCGGAAGCGAACTGTGTGCAAGTCGCCTGGTCGCTCTGGAAAGCCTCGAATGGCTTGCCGGGTGCCGGCATCACCTGCACGGTCGGCCCCATCGGTTCGGTGGCGCACGCGCTCAAGAACAGCAGCGGCACCATGACGCTGGCTGAACGCCTCAACGATCGCATCGATTATATCCCTATCTGCGTGTCCCAGCCGGCACCACACGCCATGGCATCCGACAGGCCGGAACATAGGGATAAAACCCAGCGGGCGCATCACAGTGATACAAAAATGCCATCGGCGCCGGGCCCATGCGATAGGGATCGATGGCGCGTGTCGAAAGGCGCTTCAGACGACGCCGGCCGCCGCGATGCCTCTCCGACCGATGCAGGTACGGGTCCCGGTCGGTGGTGGTGTAGTGGAGGGACTGGGCCAGCGCCGGGGCGGTCAGCGCCGCGGGAACCGGGGTCGCCAGCAAGGCCAGCATGCAAAGACAGAACCGCCACATGTGCCTGATCCCCGTCGGAGGTCCGGGTATCCTTCGCCGTTTCGTCTTAAGAAGCCGTTAACGGCCGGGGCGAAATCAGCCGAAGGCATCCAGGATCGGCCGCAGGAATGCCAGCAGATTGCCGCCGCCGAACAGGTGGCCTGCCACACCGGCCGCCGCCGCCGCCCGCATGTCGGTCGGCTGGTCGCCGATCATGACCGCCCGCGCCGGCTCCAGTTCCCAGGCCTGAATCAGGTCCAGCAGCATCCCGGGCAGCGGCTTCCGCCAGGGATGGATCTGCCGGTAGACGTCCACCGTCCCGTCCGGGTGGTACGGGCAGAACCGGGCGTCGTCGATCGTGCCACCGGCTGCGCGAGCCTGCCCGGCGATCCAATCCAGCAGGTCGCGTACCGCGTCCTCCGTGTACAGGCCGCGGGCGACGCCCGATTGGTTGGTCACGATGAAAACGTGCCAGCCGGCCTGCGTGGCATGACCGATCGCGTCCAGCGCGCCATCCACCCAGTCGAACCGGTCGCGCGACCCGACATAGCCATGGTCGATGTTCAGGACGCCATCGCGGTCGAGGAACAGCGCCCTGCGGCGACGCCCGGTCTCGCCCGGCGTTCCGTCGGGCCGCGCCGCTTCGCCGCCAATCGTCGTGGTGCGCAACAATCCTCGCCCTGCCAGGTCGGCCAGCACACCAGCCTCGAGGCCGCGAACCGGCTCCGGATGATCCACCAGAGCCTTCCGGAAAACACCGATACCGAGGCTCGTCGGCCCGTCCCGGCAGGCGATCCGACCGATCGCCTCGGGTCCGTCGCCCGCCGCGTCAGCCAGCAGATTGGCGAGGTTCCAGTCGAATGGGACGGCATCCTCACACAGCAGAAACCGCTCCTGAAGCTGGTCGCGGACCCCGGACAAGGTCTCACCGCCGTACCGGCCCGAGACCGTGATCCGCACCGGACGCGGCAGCAGCAGCGTCCCCAGACCCGCCGGAAGATGATCCGCCGGCGCATGATCGGCCAGCAGCAGGGCATCGGTCACGCCGAAGCGGGACAATTCCCGCAGCTTCCATCCCAGCACGGACCGCCCCTCGACAATCCGCGACGCGCGCGCCGGATCGGCGATCCGTATCACGCACTGGAGAACGGTTCCGCTGTTCATGCTTCCGGTGCCGGCTCGCGCCCGGCCAAGACCTTGTCCACCCGGCGGCCGTCCATCTCCAGGACCTCGAACCGCCAGCCGCCAAACACGATCCGGTCGCCGGTCGTCGGCACCCGCCGCAACAGCGCCAGCAGCAGTCCGGCCAGCGTATGATAGCTGCCCTCGGCCGGCAGATCCGGCAGGTTCAATCGCGCCTTCAGTTCGTCCACCGGGGTCATGCCATCGAAGGTCATGGTGGTATCGCCCTCCGGGCCCGGCACGCCCTCCTGATGATCCGGACCGGTGGCTTCGCCGACGATGGCCTGCAACACGTCGGCCGCCGTCACCACGCCCTCGAAACTGCCATATTCGTCCATCACCAGCGCCAGCCCCAGCGCGTCCGATTTCAACCGCTCCAGCGCATCCAGCGCACTGATCGTGTCGGGCACGATCATCGGCTGGCGCAGGCTGGCGCTGACCGAGAGTTCGCCGCCGCCCAGGATGCGATCCAACAGATCTTTCGCCTGCACCACGCCCACCACGTTGTCGATCGACCCGTCGCACACCACGAATCGCGAATGCGGTGCCGCTTTCAGCGCGGCGATGATGCTCTTGGCGGGATGCGTCCGATCGATCCACGCCAGTTCCGTCCTGGGGGTCATGATCGCCCGCACCGGCTTGTCCGCCAGCCGCAGAACGCGCTCGATCATGTCGCGCTCTTCCATTTCCAGCACGCCGGTCTGCGCGCCTTCGATCAGCAGCGCCTTCAGCTCCTCCTCCGTCACTGACTGACGAGACGCTCGGCGCACCCCAAACAGCCGCAAAATTCCGTTCGACGACTTCCCCAGCAGCCACACCGCCGGCGCAACGATACGGGATAAAATGGTGATCGGTCGAGCCACGCGGATCGCCATCATCTCCGGCCCGCGCAGTGCGAGCTGCTTCGGCACCAGCTCCCCCAGCACCAGCGTCAGATAAGTGGTGACGATGACAACCGCGCCCAGCGCCATGCTTTCGGCGAACCGCGCCACTGCCGGGATGGCTTCCAGCCACGTCTGCAGATGCGCCGCGATTCGCGCGCCCCCGAACACCCCGGTGAAGACGCTGACCAGAGTAATTCCCACCTGCACGGTCGGCAGGAATCGCTGCGGATCGTCCGATAGCGCCCGCGCCGCCGTCGCCCCCTTGATTCCCTTCCGCTCCAGCACCGCCAGGCGCGCGCGCCGCGCCGATACGAGCGCCAGCTCGCTCAG
>DATAZJ010000344.1:0-12400 GCA_036272115.1 Rhodopila sp.
GATCTGTTCGGGCGCATGTCATGATCGTGCGGCTCGCCTTTTTCGCATTGATGGCCCTGGGCCTGCTGGGTTTTGGCAGCGTCCTTTGGGTCTCGACCCGGCCGCCGCCACCGAACGCGGCGACACTCGCCGCATCGGCGACGGTCATCGTTCTGGCCGCGGCACATCCGATCCGCGCCGGCAACCTGCTGAAGCCGGAAGACCTGAAGGAAAAGCAGATGACCAGGGGCGACGCCGGTGTCGACGCGAGCCTCGACACGCCGGACGACCGCCGTGCCCTGGTCGGCACAATGGTGCGCGTCAGTCTGGATACCGGCGACGTGGTGCGGATGAAGGATGTCATGCGCCCCGGCGATCACGGATTCCTCGCCGCGGTGCTGGGTCCAGGCATGGTGGCTGTCAGTGTCGGTGTAGACGCGATCACCGGCGCCGCCGGGTTGATCTGGCCGGGTGACCGCATTGATCTGATCCTGACCCAGTCGATCGGCGATACCACCATTCCCATCGGGCATCGCATTGCAGCCGAAACAATACTGCGGGACGTGCGGGTGATCGCCATCGACCAGCAGTTGGTGCAGGGTGCCGCGCCGGGCGGCACCGAAGAAAAAGGCCGCACCGTCACGATGGAAGTCACACCGGCGCAGGCCGAGAGGGTGTCTGTCGCCACCCGGATCGGCCGGCTGTCACTCGCGGTGCGATCCGCCGACGGCACACCGGCGGCCGCCCCGGCCCGTAAGCCCGAAACCACGACCTGGGCCAGTGACGTCTCACCCGCGCTGGGCACCGGCGTGGCTCACGGTGCGCGCAACGAACTGCGCGTGTACCACGGATCCGGCGATGGCAAGGAGTCCCGGTTCTGATGCGGATTTCGGGTAAGATCTTTTGCTGGATGACGATCGGCTGGGCTTGCCTGGCGGCCCATTGCGCCGCCCTCGCGCAGCCGCCGCCGTCGCCTCCTCAATATGGTTCGGTAACAATCCAGTCCGGCTCGGGCAGCGTGATCACGTTCCGATCGGCCGCGGCCAACGTCTTTGTCGCCGACCCCAAGGTGGCGGACGTGCATCCCGCCAGTTCCACCAGCCTGTTCGTATTCGGCGTCAGCGTGGGCCGTACCACCGTCGCAGCCTTGGACACCGCCGGACACCTGATTTCGCAATATGAGGTCACGGTGCGGCCTTCCGGGTTCAGGGCGTCGGAGGCGCAGGCCGCCATTGCCCGTCTGGTGCCGGGCAGCCAGGTGAAGGCACTGGCCCAGGCACGCGGTTTGCTGTTGAGCGGGCAGGTCGACAACCCTGGCGACGTCGCTCGCGTGATGGCCATTGCCAAAGGCTATCTGGCGGACAACCAGACGGTCGAGAACGAACTGACCGTCCACTCCAGGATGCAGGTCACATTGCGTGTCCGCATCGCCGAAGTGTCGCGGGAAGTCGTCCAGAATCTCGGGATCAACTGGCAGGCGCTCGGTAGCTTCGGCAATATCGGCAAAATTCCCGCCCTCTCGCTCACCGCCAACGCGGCTGCCTCACCGGGCTGTCTGGTGGGCAAACTGGTCATCGCATCGCCAACCTCCGCGCTGACGAACTGCCAAGGGGCCGGTTTCAACGGTATCATCAACGCGCTGGCACAGGACAATCTGGCCCGCGTCCTGACCGAACCGAACCTGACGGTCATGAGCGGCCAGACCGCCAGCTTCCTGGTCGGCGGGGAATTTCCCATTCCGGTCGGCCAGCAAGGCGGGCAAATAACGATCGACTTCAAGAAATACGGCATCACCCTGGCTTTCCTGCCCACCGTGTTCAGCGACGGCCGCATCAACATCCATGTCAGCCCGGAAGTCAGTCAGTTGACCACCGCCGGTGCGGTGCAACTCACCGCCGGCAACTCCACCATCCAGGTTCCGGCTCTGCTGGTGCGCCGGGCGGATACGACCGTTGAGCTGGGCAGTGGTGAAACTTTCGCCATCGCCGGACTGTTGCAGGACAACCTGTCACAGGACACCAGCGGCGTGCCGTTTCTCGGCGACATTCCGGGGTTGGGCGCGGCATTCAAGTCGAACGCCTTCGACCGCACCCAGACCGAACTGGTGATACTGGTCACGCCGATCATCGTCAGACCGGTCCGTGATATCGCAACGCTGCATCTGCCGACCGACGGGCTCACCATCCCGAATGACCTCGAGCGGATCATGCTCAACCGCCAGGTTGGCCGGACACCTGGCATCCCACCGACCCGGATCGAGATTCCGGGCGATGCCGGGTTCATCGTGCAATGATCCGCACCTTCCTTTTCGTGATGGTTGCTTTCGTCGCCGGGTGCGCGAACGTCGAGCCGTATCATCGCACCGACGTCTGGTACCCCACCGGGTCCAACGCCGGAAACATCGCGGCGATGGCCGCCAACCCGAACGACCTGATCCGGGGGCGAAGCGGGCAGCAAGGCGATGCGCGACAGGCCGCCACCGCGATCGATCGCATATGGGAAGGCCATCCCAGGCCGCTCGGTATCGCCGGCGCCACGCCGGCACCAACCGGCGCGGCAGCCGGACCCGGAGCGCCAGGTCAATGACCGACGTTCTTCCCGAGGGAGTCACCGTCGATCGGCGACGGGCAGGCCGCCCCAAGGACGTCAGTCCGGAGCTTCTGCCGCTTATGCGCGGCACGGCGGACCCGTCCGTCGCGCGCCAGGTCGCCACCCGCTATCAACGGCCGGCTCTGATCGCGTTCGTCACCGATGCCGCGTCCGAACGGGCGGTTTGCGACGGGTTGGCGGATGCCGTTCCAGGCGGCGTGGATGTGCGCCGTGGCGGCATCGCGGCCGCCATCGCATCCATGCGGAAGGCGGTGACCCCAAGCGTCCTGGTGGTCGACATCAGCGGCGAAGAGCAACCGCTGACCGCGCTTATCGAGTTGGCGAACGTGGTCGAGCCGGATGTCTGTGTTCTGCTGATCGGCGAAGTGGACAGCGTCGATTTCTACCGCGAGGTGACGCGCAAGCTGGGCGCTCACGATTACTTGTCGAAGCCGCTGACCAGCGACAAGGTCGCCCGCCGTTTCGGTGAGATCGTTGCCGGCCGGGCGCCTGCCGCGGACAGCCTGCAGGGCGGTGGGCTGGTGGTCATCACCGGCGTCAAGGGGGGCGTCGGCGCGACCACGCTGGCGGTCAACCTGGGCGGCCATTTCGGCGTGTCCATGGCCCGCCACACCGTCATTCTGGACCCCGATCTGCATCTCGGCGACGCGTCGCTGCTGCTGAACATCAAACCCGGTCCGGGGCTACGCATGGCGCTGGCCGCGCCGGAACGGATCGACGCCCTGCTGGCGGAACGGGCCGCCCAGCCGGTCAGCGGACGCCTGCACATGCTGGCGGGCGATGAGCCGCTGGCGAACAAGCTGGAACCGGTGCCCGGCGCGGCCGCCAGCCTGGTCGCGGCACTGCGCCGCCGGTACAACCTGATCATCGCCGACGCCCCGTTCGGGGTGTCGCAATACGACGATCTTCTGGACCTGCCGCACCAGCGCATGCTGGTGATGCTGCCCACGCTGGCGTCGGTGCGCGCAACCTTGCGCCACCTGGCGGTGCCGACCCGAACGGAGCAGACGAAGCGGCCGGTCATCGTGCTCAACCGATTGGGCACGCCGGGCGGCCTGACCCGCCGGCAGGTGGAAGACGCCCTCGCCGTGAAGGTGGATGTCGCCATTCCGGATCAGCCGCGTCCGATCGCCTCGGCCGCCACGATGGGGGAACTGGCGATGACCAGCCGGGGCGGTTTTCGCAACGGCATCCTGGAACTGGCAGGTCATGTCGGCTTCGCGGGGCTTTTGGATACGGCGGCTGCCGTGGCGCCGGTCGCAACGAATGACCGCGTGTCACGCGGCTGGAACCCCTTCAGGCGCAAATCATGAGCTATGTGCAATCAATCCCCCGCTTCGGCCGACGGGAACCGCCGCCCAGTGAAACGCCCGCGTGGCCCCGAACCCCATCTGGATCCCAGCCGGCCGCCAAGGTCCCGGAACAGCCGGTTCCGCCGGCACCGATGGCGCCGTCCGGTGCGATAACCGAATTGCGCAGGCTTTGTCTGGCACGGCTGGAACCAGCCGCGATCACCGGCATGCCGAACGATCAACTGACCGACGACATCGAGAGTCTCATCTCCGAAATCGCCACGGAAAACCGCGTCCACCTGAATGCGGTGGAGCAGCGGGAACTGGCCGAGGAACTGGTCTACGACATCACCGGTCTCGGCCCGCTGGAGCCTCTGCTGGCCGACGACACGATCAACGACATCATGGTGAACGGGCCGCGGAAGATCTTTATCGAAAATCGCGGCAAGGTGTTCCAGTCGAACGCGTGCTTCCGCGACACCGCGCATCTGATCAATGTCTGTCAGCGCATCGCGGCGGGGGTCGGCCGGCGGATCGACGAGTCCAGCCCCATGGTCGATGCGCGGCTCAAGGACGGATCGCGGGTCAACATCGTGTTTCCCCCTCTGGCGCTGGACGGCCCGTACGTCTCCATCCGCAAGTTCGGCAAGAAGGTGATGGATTTCGCCCAGCTCGTCGGGTTCGGCGCGCTGACGCCGCAAGTGGCGCGCATCCTCCAACTCGCATCCCGCGCTCGGCTCAACATCATCATCTCGGGCGGCACCGGTTCGGGCAAGACGACGCTGATGAACGCCCTGTCGCAGTTGATCGACGCCGGCGAACGCGTCGTGACGGTGGAGGACGCCGCCGAACTGCAATTCCAGCAGCCGCATGTCGTTCGCCTGGAGACACGTCCATCCAGCCTGGAGGGCAAGGGGGAGGTGACGCAGCGGGACCTGGTGCGCAACGCGCTGCGCATGCGTCCGGACCGCATCATCATCGGTGAGGTCCGCGGTCCCGAAGCCTTCGACATGCTGCAGGCGATGAACACCGGCCACGACGGCAGCATGTCCACCATCCACGCCAACACGACCCGTGACGCGGTGGCGCGGATCGAGAACATGGTGCAAATGGGCTCCCTGGGTTTGCCGTCGCAGGCAATCCGCAGCCAGATCGCCAGTTCGGTCGATCTGATCATCCAGGTCGAACGCCATCGCGACGGCGGCCGGCGCATTACCCAGGTGACCGATGTCTGCGGGCTGGAAAACGATATCATTCTGTTAACCGATATTTTTCACTTTGAGCTCAAGGGAGAAGGTCCGGACGGACGCCTGGCCGGCGAATACCGGATCAGCAGGATGCCACCGAGTTTCCAGGAACGGCTGGCCTATTTCGGCGTGGATCGTGCGTGGGCCAACGCGATCGCGGGTGCCCCGGGATGAGCCGTCAACTGACTTGGCTGTTGATCGCGCTCTCCTTCGTCTGCCTGATCGGCTTCGGGTTCAGCGGATTGCTGGTCTCGCAGGCGCACGCCCGCCGGCAGAAGGCGATCCACCGGACGCGCGACGTCGTCGCGCCATATCGCCGTGGCGGCACGGTGAAAGTGCAGGTCTTTCGCCCTGCCGCGACCATCAATCGATCCCTGCTGGAATCATCAGCCTCCGTCTTCGGATTCCACCCGAACCGGCAAGACCAGTACCCGCTGCGCTGGTGGCTGGTCCTGGGCGTCAGCCTGGTCATCGCCCGGATCGTAGCGGGGTTCGTCGTCGACCTTCTTGGGCCATTCGGGCTGGTCAGCATGCCGATCCTGTGGGTGGCGATGTGTCGCGGTTTCTTCGGCTGGGTCGTGGCCCGGCGCCGCGAGTTGCTGATCCAGCAATTTCCCGATGCGCTCGCAATGATCGTGCGATCCGTACGGGTGGGCATCCCAGTGCTTGGCGCGATCGTCGCGGTCGCGCGCGACACTCCGGCGCCCACATCGGTCGAATTCACCCGTTTCGCCAACGAACTGGCCGTCGGCGTGCCGCTGGACGAGGCGGCGGCGGAAATAGGCACACGCAACGGCGTGCCGGAGTATCGTTTCTTCTCCATTGCGATCGGCCTGCAGGCGAGAGCAGGCGGCGGCCTCAGTGAAACACTGGAGAATTTGGCCGAACTGATCCGCAAGCGTTTAGCGCTGCGGGAACGCGGACATGCCTTGTCGTCAGAGGCTCGGACCAGTGCGTTGATCCTCGGCGGATTGCCGGTCGTCATGGGATCCGGACTGTGGGCGATCAATCCGCACTACATGTCGGTGATGCTCACCACCGGCATGGGTCAGAAATTGCTGGCCGCCGCGACGTTGTCGCTGACCTGCGGGGTGTTGACCATGCGGACCATCATCAGGAAGACGTTGTCATGAACCGTAGCTGGCTGCTGGCCGCGACCGGCGCCGGCAGCCTGCTGTTCATCGCCGCGACCGTGGTGCTGTTCCAGATTATTGTTCACCAGCAGCGCCTGGCCCAGCGCGTGCGGCTGGTTCGCGGGCTGGCGCCGGCTGCCGTCGAGACACGCCAGGACATGCTGCGCGGTGTCTGGGCGCGCATACTGGCCGCACTTGGGCAATTGATCCTTCGGACCGGGTTGCTGTCCGCGCGCACCTTGGCGGAACTGGCCGTGACGCTGGAATCGTCGGGACTGCGAGGCCGGGCCGGCCTCGAAGTCTTCGTCGGCGGCAAGATCGGCCTGCTGATTGCCCTGCCGTTGCTGGCAATCCTGATGCTGCGTGGATTTCAAGAGCCTCCGGTCCTGACCGTCGCGATCCCGGCGTTTGCCGCGGTGGCCGGCATGCTGCTGCCGGACATCGTGGTGCGCTGGCGGCGCCGAGGGTATGTCCAAAGGGTCGAGCGGGGCCTGCCCGATGCGCTGGACCTGCTGGTGATCTGCACGCAGGCGGGCCTGGGGCTGACCGCGGCCATCGTGCGGGTCGCCGAGGACATGCAGGACGGCCGCCAGGACATCGGCGTGGAATTGGCGTTGACTGCCAACGAGCTGCAGGTGGTCGAAAACCGCGTGGCGCTGGAACACCTGGGTTCGCGCACCGGCATCGAAGGCCTGGTCCGGCTGGCCAATACGCTGCTGCAGTCGATGCAGTATGGCACACCGCTCAGCGAAGCGATGCGGGTTCTCTCGGCCGAAATGCGAGCCGACACACTGACGCGGTTCGAAGCCCGAGCAGCTCGGCTGGGTGTGCTGCTGACGCTGCCGATGATCGTTTTCATTCTGCCATGTGTCTTTCTCGTCGTCGGAGGACCCGCCGCCATCCAGGTCCTGCGCGGAGGTCCGTAACAGATGATCCGTTTCACCCTCGTCGTCCTGGTATCGCTCGTCGCCGCCTGTTCCGGGCATGACGTATCCCGCCTCGGGAACGGCCAGCCCGGCTTGAACGTCGCCACCGCGGCGCTGGCCGGCGGTTCGCCGGAAATCGCCCTGAAAGTCGCCGACGGCATCCTGGCGGGCGATCCCGGCAACGTACCGGCGCTGCTGGCCCAGGGCGACGCCTTCAATGCCCTGGGCCAGCCGCGGGACGCACAAGCCAGCTACACGAAAGCCCTTGCCGGCGAACCCGGGTCCGTCGAAGCCCAGGTCGGATTGGGTCGCCTGGCCCTGAAAACGGATCCGGCCAAGGCACAGGCGCTGTTCCTGGGCGCACTGCAACATGATCCGGGCAACAAGGTGGCGCTCAACGATCTCGGGATCGCCTACGATCTGCAAAGCGATCATTCCAGCGCCCAGAACGCCTATCGCAAGGCCCTGGGGGCCGATCCCACCATGCGGGCCGCGGAGGTCAACCTGGCCCTGTCCATGGCGTTGAGCGGACAGGCAGCGGAGGCGGTGCGGCGGCTGAAGCCCTTGGCAAGCGGCCCCGGGACCTCCAGCCGTCTGCGCCAGGATCTGGCGGCCGCACTGGCGATAGCGGGCGACAAACCGGAGGCGGCTCGGATTCTCAGCCAGGACATGACGCCGGAGCAGACCAGACGCGCTTTGCTCGCCTACGGCGAATTCGGGCAGTGAACGCAGGCCGCCGCAAACCGGAAACACCCCGTGTCGCCCGCTTGCGGGGTGATCGCCGCGGCGTCGTCGCGGTGCTGTTCGGCTTGACAGCGCCGGTCGTGGTCATGGCGCTCGGGATGGGCATTGAAGTCAGCCGCTGGTCCGTCGCCAAAGTGCAGTTGCAACGCATAGCCGATGCCGCAGCGCTCGCGGGCGCCTTCAACTACCAGCACCAGGCGGCGAAAACCGCGCGGACGGCAGCCACCGCCGCGGCCAATCTCGCCTGGATCAACGGCGTCACCGGGACCGCAAATCCATCCTGGGCTGCCGCGACGCAACTGCTGTCCGACAACCAGATCGCGGTCCAGATCATTGCCGGCCTGAAAAACCCCAGCGACACGGCGGTGCAGGTCACCGTTTCGCGGCAACTGCCGCTGTACCTGGCGGGGATATTCACCTCGGCGTCGTCGCAGACCATCTGGGCGACCGCCGTGGCGGAACTAACCACGGTCGCGGGTGGCCCGCTGGCCTGCGTGCTCGCGCTGCAGGGCGATAGCAACGGCATCACCACGACCCAGGACATCAGCATCAGCAACGGCGTCAAGGTCAACACCAACGGCTGTGCGCTACGGTCCGACGCCGCCGTCAATCTGACCGGCGGCGCGACGGTCGGCGGCAATGTCATCGCCGCCGGACAAGTGTCCGTATCGAACGGGGCCTCGATCACCGCGCCGTACACCAGCACGTCGAACGCCGGGCAGATCCCCGATCCTCTCGCCGGCGACACCGCGGTGCAATACGCCCTGCATGCCGCGGCCAGCGCGTCCGGCATCGCGGAGAACTGCAACAGCGGCGGCGGGCACTGCACGATCTCTCCCGGCAACTTCACCGGCATCGGCGTCAGCAACGGGGCCACACTGACGCTGACGCCGGGCCTTTACACGGTGAACGGTCCGGTCGATTTCGGCGGCGGCACCGTCAACATCCAGGCCGGCGGAGTGACGATCGTCAGCAGCGGCCAGGTAACCATCTCGAACGGCGTGGTGGTGAACGGCTTTCTGGCCGCCACGCCCGGTTCCGCGGGAACTGCCGCGGGTGCCATACCCGGCGTTCTGCTGGCCACCAGCGCCACCAACCCCGGCGGAAACAATGCGGTAACCTTCGCCGGGGGCGCCAGTTTCACCTTCGCCGGGATCGTCTACGTGCCGAACGGCACGCTGTCGATCTCCAACGGCGTTTCCACGACCACGCCGGGCTGTGCCGAGGTGGTCGCCAGCGACGTGAACATGGCCGGCGGCGCGAACTTCGCGTCCAGCAATTGCGCCGGGCTTTTCGGGACCACATTGCCGACGATCTCCAGCCAACTGACGACGACGACGGTGCTGGTGCAATGACCGCCCGCGATTCCCTGCAGGCACGGCGCGGGGTCGCGGCGATCGAATTCGCGCTGATCTGCCCAATGCTGCTGATGTGCGTCGGCGGACTGGCCGATTTCGGCATGGCACTGGCGGACCGCAGCCGATTGGCCAGTGCGGTGGCGCTGGGCGCGCAGTACGCCTATCTCAACCCATCCACCGTGACGGCGTCCGCCATCCAGACGCTGGTCGCCGCCGGCGCATCACTGACGGGCATGACGACCAGCGTCACCGCTCCGGCCTACTGGTGTGTGACCGCCGGCGCCCCGCCCACCCTGACCACGGCCACGGCCACCACCACCTGTTCGGATGGCACAAGCGCCGGATCGTACGTCGTGATCACCGCACGCTATGCCTATCCCGCGTTGATGCCGGCCTACAGCAAGCTGGCGAACACGACCCTGACCGAGACCGCCACGGTACGCATTCGATGACCGCTCGTTCGGTCCCGCGGCGGCTTCGCGGGGAACGCCAAGGTTCGACGGCGGTGGAATTCGCCATCATCGCCGGGGTGATGCTGCCGCTGTTGTTCGGCACGGTGGACCTCGGCTTGCTGATGTGGACCCACAACGCACTGCAATCCACCGCGGCGCTGACGGCGCGCTGCATCGCCATCGGCTCGTCGGCGTGCTCCGCCAATCCGGCACAATTCGCCGTAACCACCGCCGGACAATGGATCGTGCCGGGCATCATCAACACGGGACAGGTGACCATCAACACCGCGGCGACATCCTGCAATGGTGCGGCCGGATCGCTGGGGCCGTTTGTGACGGTGGCGATCGTGTCGTCCTACTGGGCCTCCGGTGTTCTGCCGCCGCCATTCGCGGCGACAAACGTGCATGTGACCGCATGCTTCCCAATCTGAGCCCCGCTCACCGACAGCGCACCATCGCGGCTTGTCTAGCCATGGTCGTCGCCGGAACGGCGCCACCCACTTTCGCCGGAACGGCGCCACCCACTTTCGCCGGCACGGCGCCACCCGCTTTCGCCGGACCGGCGCCGCTGGCCCTCACCGGCGAAGCCGGCGGCGCGGCGGCCTGCCAAAGCGCCGGCCTGGACGCGGAACGCCAATTCAACCTGCCGCCAGGACTTCTGCGCGCCATCGGCGTAATCGAGAGCGGGCGGCCCGACCCGCTATCCGGCAGCACGGCACCCTGGCCATGGACGATCAACGCCAACGGGGCCGGAGACCATTTCGACGACCTTCCACAAGCGCTCGCCGCGACCCGAACGCTGCAACGGAGCGGCGTGACATCGATCGATGTCGGATGCTTTCAAATCAACCTACGCCAGCACCCAACCGCCTTCACCAGCCTGGAGGAAGCATTCGATCCTGCCGCCAACGCCACCTACGCCGCCCGATTCCTGTTGGCGCTGCGCACCCGGACCGGCAGTTGGGACAACGCGATCGCCGCCTACCATTCCGCCACGCCGGCGCTCGGCAGCCCCTACCGCGACAGAGTGCTGTCCGGCCTGACCCAAGCCGGCAAGGCAGCGACCAGCGCGGTGGCCAGTATCGTGTCCACCGTCGGACGGTTGGTGGTCTGGACACCGTCCTCCGCCTCGGACGGGATGCGGATATGGCGGCCCGACCCCCTTGGCGCCGCACCAGGCGTTATCGTGATCCGGCAGTCGTCCAATCTTTGACCGTCTGCTTGCACCCCACACAAATCACCACGCGCGGGCCAACCCCGTGTCGCCGTGGATTGAGAAGTAAAGGTGCGTCGGCGATGGGCTCCTCTTGCCGAGCGACTGACAATTCGTCGCACCCGCATATTATTTCAGCCGAACCATGGATACGACAATTCACGGGATCTTGCTTGTCCCGATCTGCACGCTGCCGAGCAACCGCTTCAATGGGACGACCGCACCCTCCGTCAGGTAGCTGACCCTCTCGCGCTGTTGCAACGCCTGCCACACCTCCTCCGGCCGAATCCCCGCGTCCACCCACGTAACGAGCAGGTGGTAGAGCACATCGGCACTCTCCCCGATCAGGCCGTCGCGGTTACCCGCAATCGCCTCGATCAGGCATTCGACCGCCTCCTCGCCAAGCTTCTGGGCCACCCGCGCCGTTCCCCGGGCCAGCAGCCGAGCTGAATGGCTGATATCCGGATCGGCATTCTTGCGATTCTCGATGATGACCCATAGCCGGTTCAGCACGTCCGGGCCGCCCTGCGGCCTTGGCAACGACACCGGTTCAGCAGGAACCTTCCGGCCTGATCGGGTTGCCGGATCGAAATCGATCTCGAACCCCATGGGTGTCCGTGCTGGCTTTCCGACCTTCGCCGTCCGCTTCTTCTCGCGCGCAGTCGACGATGAAGCAGTCTTCTTTGTAGGCTTCGCCATGTGATCGGCCCCCGTCGCGTAATCGGCAAACCCGTCAGGCGTCAAGTCGCCTGCATCAGGTCATCAGATGGCTGAACACCACCACGGCAACCGCCATTGCCGCGATCAGCGTAATGACCGGATGTTCCATGAAGATGGCGATAAAGCTTGGCTTCAGTTGTTCCCGGTCGCGGGGCACGGGCATTCGTTTACGCTCCGCTCCGGCCATGACCGGGACACCCACCCCCACCCGAATGGCGAGTGCGCATCGCCGAAACTGCCAATCGGGACAAAAGCCTCCAAACCGCCGTCTTCATTCTGTACCTCGAAACACGAAATCCTCGACCGGCCGTCGAACCGGTTTTAGAAAGTGTCGTTCGACCGAAGATGGGCAACGACGAATATTCGGCGGCAGTCTGATTCCATCCCGGGTACGAAAAGACTGCCGACAGCAGCAGTGCTCTCGTAGCACTATCGGAATAATCTTGAAGGCGCCTCCCCAATGGATTCTGAGCAGGCAAACCCCGCCACGTGCGGCTTTCCGGACAACCCCCGAAAGGTCGCGTCAGGCTATTCGAACGCTTCACAGATGCGTGAACAGCGCTGGTGGACGATGTGGCAGCGACTCTGGCCGCTGACGGCGCGGGTTCCGATCGTCTCGGGCGCCCTGATCCTGGCCGTCGCGGTCGCGGTATCGCATGTCCTGATGTCCACAGTCGCCTATGAACAGGAACTCAGCGTGCGGCGCCTGGCCGCCGTCTACCTCGA
>DATAZJ010000345.1:0-2915 GCA_036272115.1 Rhodopila sp.
TATCCGGCGTGGAAGGACGTGAGTATCCGGCGGCTTCTCAACATGACGAGCGGCATTCCGAACTACTCGGAGACCGAAGCCATGTCCCGCATCTGGGTGAGGCATGGCACGCGCGCGTTGACGGCCGAAGACCTGATAAAGCTGGCTTATCCCACCGGTAGCGGGGATCTGCCGGTGAGCAGCGGCTATCACTACTCGAACACCAACTATATCCTTGCCGGCATGATCGCGGCGAAGGTGACCGGCCGGTCCTATCGTGACCTCGTGCATCAGATGGTTATCGAAGCGGTCGGGTTGGACAGCACATTTTATGAAAGCGGGGCTTATCCCGCCGCGGTGGTTGCTCGATTGGCGCACGGCTATTTCGACAATCCCGCGTGCGCCGATTATCAGCCGGATTGCAGCCGGTCCTGGAATCTGCCGCTGATGGGGCGTGACGTGCGCGAGATGAATACGTCATGGGCGCAGGCGGCGGGCGGCGCGATCGCCGATGCGCGCGATGTGGATCGCTGGATGCGGGCGGTGTTCGCGGGGCGGGTGGTGCCGCCGAAGCAGCAGGCTGAGTGGGTGGCACTCGTATCGACCAAGACAGGTCAGCCGATCGCCGATGTGTCGGCCGATGACCCGCGCGGATTTTCACTTGGTCTGGCCAAGGGAATCCTCGGGCCGATCGGGGCGCAATGGTTCTACGAAGGTGAGACGCTGGGGTATCGGACGCTTTATGTGTGGTTCCAGAAGGAAAACATCATGATTACGTTACAGACGAACTCACAGCCGGCGGCCGATGCGGACAAACTGCATGATGTCCTGGGCACAATCTATCAAATCGTGCGGGATGGGGCGAAGTAGGTGGTGGAGCTGGTGAGAACCGGTAGCGCCCCGCGTCATGACCTGGATGCGGCCGGAGCGGCATGTATCGCCGCGGCGCGGGGGCTGATTCCATTGTTGCGGTCGGCGGCGGATCGGATCGATGCGAAAACCGAGCTGCCGGCGGATGTGCTGGATGCGATGTTCGATGCGGGGATGTTCAAGCTGCTGCTGCCGCGGGCGTTCGGCGGGTATGAGTTGAGGCCGGTCGATTACATCCAGTGTGTCGAGGCGATCGCCGAGGGTGATGCGTCGGCTGCGTGGTGCATGAACCAGGGGTCCGGGTGCTCCATGGCGGCGGCGTATATGGCGCCGGAGGTGGCGCGGGAGATCTGGGGCGGCAAGCGCGATGTGGTGGCGTGGGGGCAGGGGCCGGGGGCGAAGGCGATCCGGACCGAGGGCGGGTGGCGGGTCACCGGCACATGGAGTTTTGCCAGCGGGTCTCGGCATGCCACGTGGCTGGGTGCGATGTGCCCGAGCTTCGGGGCGGATGGGGTGGCGTTGGTGCGGCCGGATGGGAAGGCTTGGGAGCGGACGTTTTTGTTCCGGCGGGAGAACGCGAAGATCGACGATGTGTGGCAAGTGATGGGGCTGCGGGGGACGGGCAGCGATAATTATACCATCAAGGACTTGTTCGTGGACGATGCGCATAGTTTGACTCGGGAATATGAGCCGGAGCGGCGGGAGCGGGGGGCGTTGTATTCGTTTCAGGCGATGCAGCTTTACGCCAGTGGTTTCGCCAGTGTGGCGCTGGGGGTTTCTCGGGCGATGCTGGATGGGTTCGTGGCGCTGGCGAAGACGAAAAGCCAGGCCTGGTCGGCGGATTCGTTGCGCGACAATCATGCTGTGCAGCATATCGTCAGTCATTCCGATGGGGCTTGGAAAGCGGCGCGCGCGGGGTTGCACAAGGCTGTCGGCGACGCATGGCAGGACGTTTCGCGGACCGGTGTATTGTCGCTGGCGCATCGGATGGAGATCCGGCAGGCGGGGACGTATGCGATCCATGTGTCTCGGGACATGGCGCACCAGGTGTTTCATGAGGCGGGGTCGACGGCGATCTTCAACTCGCATCCGTTCGAGCGGCGGTTGCGGGATGTGAACAGCGTGTCGCAGCAATTGCAGGGGCGGCGGACGCATTTCGAAACGGTGGGACTGTACCGGCTCGGCGGCGAACCGAATCTGCGCTGGATTTAGCCGCGGGACCGCGATAGCGTCCCAGCATGACCGCCGGACCAACCGGCGGCTATGGGGGGATATCGATGCGGCGAGTTGTTCTGGTCCGCGTTTTCGCGGGCGTTTTCGCGCTGGTGCTTGGGTGTTCGGGCGCCCGAGCTGCGGACCCGATCACCATTGGGTTTGGCATGGCCCTGACGGGCCAGATCGCCGCCAACGGCCGAGCGGCGCTGATCGCGATGAAACTGTGGGAAGAGGATATCAACAAGGCGGGCGGGCTGCTGGGGCGGCCGGTCAAGCTGGTGTATTACGACGATCAGAGCAGCCCGCCGACGGTTCCGGGCATCTACACCAAGCTGCTGGATGTGGACAAAGTCGACCTGGTGGTGTCGGGCTACGGCACGAACGTGACGGTGCCGGCGATGCCGGTCGTGATGGAACACAAGCGCCTGTTCATGACGCTGTTCGCGCTGGGGGTGAACGCCGACTTCAAGTATGGGCGGTTCTTCGGGATGCTTCCGGCCGGGCCGTCGGCTGACGCGCGGCGGGCGTTCTCGAAGGGGTTTTTTGAGACGGCGGCGGCGATGAACCCGCCGGCGAAGACGCTGGCGATCGCGGGGACGGACGCGGAATCTTCTCGTAATGCGATCGAGGGGGCGCTGGCCAACGCCAAGGCGGCGGGGATGCAGGTGGTTTATAACCAGTCCTATCCGCCGACGACGAACGATTACTCGCCGATCATACGGGCGATCCAGGCGCGGCATCCGGATGCGGTGTATTTTGCGACTTATCCGGGCGACAGCGTCGGCCTGGTGAATGCGTTGCATGAGGTCGGGATGAAGGCTCGGCTGGTGGGCGGCAACATGGTCGGGTTG
>DATAZJ010000346.1:0-2605 GCA_036272115.1 Rhodopila sp.
TGCGGTGAAGCAGCATGCCGGATGGCGGAACCTGGGCAGCCGCTTCGCCAACGGGGTCGCCGACCGGCTGCTGGACAAGCCTAAGGGACTGTATCTGTCGTCCTTCCGCTGCATGTCGGCGATGGTGGTCGACGCGGTCACCCGCTACAGCGGCCCTTATCCCTACATCGACGGCCTGATCATGCAGGTGACCCAGCGCATCGACAGCATCGAGGTCCGGCACCTGCCGCGGCTGGAAGGCCGATCCAACTATACGCTGGTGCGGCTGGTGCGGTTGTGGCTGAACCTGGCCACGAGTTTTTCGCTGGCGCCGCTGCGACTGGCGATCTTCGCCGGCCTCGGGCTGTCGGTGCTGGGGGCGATCGGTGCCGTCGCCACGATCTCGGAGGCGCTGTTCGTGCATCAGACGCCGTCGGGCTGGGCCTCCACCATGACGGTGCTGCTGCTGGTGTCCGGTGTGCAGTCGATGATCCTTGGCGTGCTGGGCGAATATGTCGGCCGCACCTTTTTGTCCGCCAACGGCAAGCCGCAGGGCACTGTGCGTGCGATCCAACGCAATATGACGGGGCAGGACCTGGCATGAACGCCTACTGGCTGGTGCTGTCGGTCGCCATCGTGACCAGCATGGCGGGGCAGACGCTGCTGAAGGCCGGCGCGGGGGCGCCCGATTTCATCGCTCAGCTGTTCGATATCCGCACCATGATCGGGCTGTGCCTGTATGGCGGCGCGGCGCTGCTGTACATCGTGGCGCTGCGACGGATCCCGATGTCGGTGGCGCTGCCGTGCACCGCCATTTCCTATGTCGCGGCGGCGCTGATCGGGCATTACGGGTTTGCCGAGCCGCTGGGCGCGATGCGGCTGGGCGCACTGGCACTGATCTGCGCGGGCGTGGTGATGCTGGCGCTGGCGTAGTCTGTGTGCCCGCGTGATTCACGCCTTCCGGCCTGCGGCCTCAGGCGATCACGCGGGGCCGGTCAGCGCGGCGCGAAGGCGCCGTAGACCAGCGACCGGGGGGCAAACGCGCCATACGCCTTGTCGGCCTGGGCGAAGTCCCCGTAGGGGCTTTGCGCCACGACGGGGGCGTGCGGGTCGCCGTTGTGCCAACGGGCCATCACCAGCACCCGGTAGGCGTCGCCCAGGTTCGGTGTCTCCGAATGATAGGCGGCGATGGCGGCCGACCAATCCCTGCTGCTGGCATACAGCGCATTGAGGAAGCGAGCGGCATAGGTTGCGTTGGTGTTCGGATCGAAGGCGTCATCCAGCGAGGCGAAGGCCCGTGGGTGATACATCAGGTTCACCTGCATGCAGCCGACATCAATCGACTGCACCCCCCTGGCCTGTAGCGCCTTGACCGCGGCAACCGCCTGTTCGCGGCTGTCGAAGAACTGGCCCACGCCCTCGGCATTGATCGTCCAAGGCCAGGGACGGATGCGGCCGCTGGCGGGGTCGACCCGTCCGGTTTCCGTCAGGCTGATGGCGCCCAGCAGGCGGGCAGGCAGCCGGGCGGTATACTCGGCCGTGGTGGCGGCGGTCTCGCACAACTGGGCTGGATCCGCCGCGACCGGCCGATAGCCGGCGGCACGTTGCAACGCCGGCCTCGGCAGGGCGCGCGCAGGCGCCGACTGGCCGGCCGACGCAAGGGCCGGCACGGCGAGTGCCAGAATGACAGAAAGACCGAACAGGGCGCGCATGCGGCCGGCTTTACACACGAAACAGTGTCGAAGGCCAGAACAATCGGATCACCGGATTTTGATACGGAGTCGCATTCATGACGGACCGCCGGCGTTTGCGCCATCCGTCGTCGCGATGCCGCCCCGGTTGCGGAATTTTCCCGCGGCGGCCGGCGAAAGCTGGCCTGCCGCGATGCGGAATCACGCGATTGCGACCGTTCCGGCGGCTTGGACGCGCATTGCAACCGGTTCATCACCGTCCTGTCAGGCGCCTTGCACAGCCCTGCCGCGCGCCTCAGGTGTTCCAAGCCAAGTGTGTTTGAATAAACCGGAGGCTTTGTCCATGCCGCAGGAATTTAACGATCAACTCATTTCATTCTTACCGAAAATGCGCGTATGGGCACTTGCCTTGACACGGAACCGCGCCGCAGCCGACGACCTGGCCCAGGACGTGGCCGCCAAGGTGCTGATCGCGCAGAATTACTTCATTCCGGGAACGAATTTCTCGGCCTGGGTTCACCGGATCATGATCAACCAGTTCATCAGTAACATGCGATCGAAGCGGGAATTCACCGATTCGGACACCATGCCGGAAGTTCCCGTCGCGGCCGCGCATGAGGACCGCACGGCGCTGCGCGAACTCGGCTGGGCGATGGAGCGCCTGCCGCACGACCAGCGGGAGGCACTGTCGATGATCGTGCTGCAGGAGCAGTCTTATGAGGACGCGGCAGCGCAAACCGGCTGTGCGATCGGAACGCTGAAAAGCCGGGTGCATCGCGCCCGTCTGCAGCTCCGCACGTTCATGATGGGTGAGACGGCGAAGATGGCGGCCTAGGGCCCTGCCGGCGTGTGGAAACGGAAGTTGCTCCTCGATAAAGCCGTGCCCACACGCCGCCGCTGACACACGATAAAACAAAACGAGAAGCAACGGAGAC
>DATAZJ010000347.1:0-2475 GCA_036272115.1 Rhodopila sp.
GCGGGTGTTGGCTCGATCTCCTTGTGCCCGAAGAAAGTAGGCAAATTTGCCGACTTATCGGTATTGTCCGGACCTCGGACAATACTCCCGAGCCCCGCGCGCGCGAGGCAACGGGCAGGCCAGGGCGCGCGGTCAGTGCGCGCCCCTTGGCTCGATACCGCGCCACCGTGGCGCGCTTTCCCATGCGCAATCTTGCGCCGTTCAAAATCAACGGGGTGCGCGCCGTGCGCACCCTGGGCACCGTGCCCGGTCGAAACGAAGCGACGCAACGCCAGATGGTTGAATGAAATCAATGTTCAGCGCACGGTGCGCCGAACTACAGCAATTGCGTATCCCGCCCCAACCGCCGCCGCTTCGATTGGTACGCCCGGAACTCGGCCTCGCGCTGATCACGCGGCACCCGGCCGGTCGTCAGCCCCGTATGGCACGGCTTGCAGATCAACCAGGTATGTTCCGGATCGGGATGGCTGCTGGCGTAAAAATGGTCGTATTCGGCGAACGGCGAGCGCTGTCCGGCCGCGTCCAGCACATCCGCCGCGGCACAGCACGGGCAGCGTCCACCCATCGCCGCGATATCGATGAGGTGCCGGCGCTTCGTCGCGCCACGCAGGTTGCGCCGCCGGTAGCGTAGTTCCTGCTTCAGGTGCGCCACGTCCTGGGCGATGGTGTCGATCCGGGATGCGACACGATCGAGGGCGCGGTCCTGGTCGGAGAACCGAACAGCCAGCGGCGATACGATCTCTCGCACCGCCGCCAGGAAGCGTTGGTCAGCACCGTGCAGCAGATCGAGCGGGATCTGTGCGGGTGTGGGCTTGGCCGTGTCAGACACTGGGCGCCGGCTTCGGTTTTCGTCGGGGCGGGCTGTTCGCCGGTGGCTTGTAGGGGAACGTAGGCGGCTTGGCTGGAGGCGCCTCCCCAGCGGCCAGGAACGAGCGGGTCATCGGCTGGCCTTGTGCCGCAGGGACGCGGCGATGTTGTTGGCTCGGGTGATCAGGGCGTCGTTCTGAGCCGCCAACCACGCGACAACGCAGCCTTCAACCTCATCCTCCGCGCCGAGCAACTTCCAGAGTTCGGCGACGCAGAGAAGGTCGCCTAGCACGCCGGTCAGTTCGGCGCTTCCCATGGTCGGGGTGATTTGTGCCTCGCTCATGCGCCCTCCAACACGCTGATGGGCGTTCCAGGCGGCCCGGCCTGCCCCTGCGCCATCGCCACCAACGCGCGGATATTGTGGGCCTCGTCGCGCAGCACGTCATAGAGCCACCGGACGGCTTGCACCTCGCTGGCGTCGTCCTGTTCGGGATCGTCGCCAAGGTCCATCATGACGCACCCAAGCGCGGTGAGGGCGCAGTCCAGGCGGTTGACGCCGGACAGGATCAAGGTCGCGGCCCAAGGTTCGATGTGATCGTGGGAATCGGTCACCGGCGCGCTCATGCCGCCGGTCCCCGCCGCGCCATCTCGGCAGTGTATTCGCGGATTATTTGGTCGCTTACGGCCCCGATGTTCTGTGCGCCTTCGAGCCTCTCTCGCAACTTGTCGTCCGTCATGAGGGCCGGCGTAACCGATCAGAGGGCCTCGGCCGCCCTGGCTTCCTGCTGGGCCTGGACCTTCGCGTCTACCGCAGCCGTCTTCGCGTCCCACGCCGCCCTATGCTCGGCGATCTCCCTGGCTGACGACGGCGGCGCCCAATGTGCTGTTGAGCAACTGCCAGGACGGGGAGGCCACACGAAACCGGCCGCGACGCTTTCGGCCAGCTTGAGCATCATCTCCTCACCAAAATCATTGCACACCGCGTTGCCTTCGTGGTCGCGGGCCGTCCAGGTCATTGCCGCACGGGCTAACGCAACCATACCGGCCGCATTGACCGCGGATTGGCACTCGCCAGCCAGATCTATCAGACGATCCTGTTCGTCGAGAAGTTGCCGATAGCGTGTATGGTTCGGCCCAAAATCCGGCGCGTATTCGTCGTGTAGGGGCAGCAACCAAAGTTCGGTTTCGACCTCAACCAGACGGCCGCAGGCATTGATCAGGGCAGCGTCGGGTGTGGGTGCCGCGCTGGCCAGGACCGGCACTGTCAGGCCAGCGGTCAGCGCCGCTAGGCTGAAGCCGATCGCCGGGTGGGTGTGCTAGGGGTGTTGGTAGCCGTGGGCATGATTCCATCCTCATGTTTGTGGTTAGGCGCGGACGGGGGTGCGGATCCCCGTTCGTGCCGCTATGACGCCTTGAAGCTATGGCGTAATGGCGTCAAACTACGGAATAGCTTGCTTGCGTCATGGCGTCAAGGCATAACGGCGTCATGAAGATTCTTGTTTTCTTGAGTCAGAAGGGCGGAAGCGGAAAAACGACCCTTGTCGTCCACACCGCCGTCGCCGCTACCGAGGCTGGCCTGAAGGTGCTGATAGTCGATACTGACCCCCAGCAATCCGCGACGGTCTGGAGCAACGCCCGCACGGCAGAGGCGCCGATGGTTGCCACCGT
>DATAZJ010000348.1:0-5307 GCA_036272115.1 Rhodopila sp.
AATCTCTGTAGATGATACCTCGCCAGGACCCCCCGCATGGAAACTGCCGAACTCAAGGTCTTCGAGGCCGTCGCCCGCACCGGCAGCATGAACCGCGCCGCCGCCGAACTGCACACCGTCCAGTCCAACGTCACCGCCCGCATCCGCGGCCTGGAGGAAGAACTCGGCTGCGCGCTGTTCGAGCGTCACAGCCGCGGCGTTGCACTGACCCCAGCCGGCGAACGCCTGCTCCCCTACGCCCGCCGCCTCGCCTGGCTCCTCGCCGACGCCGCCCGAGCCGCCCGCGATGACGGCAAGCCACGCGGCCCGCTGACCATCGGGTCACTGGAAACCACCGCCGCGCTGCATTTGTCACCGCTGTTCGCCAGCTATGCAGCCGCCTTCCCCGACGTCGACATGGTCATCCGTCCCGGCACCACCGCCGAACTGATCGAGGCGGTCATGGACTCCCGCCTCGAAGGCGCCTTCGTCTGCGGACCCGTCGCCCACCAGTCGCTCATCGAGCAAATCATGTTCGAGGAAGAACTGGTCATCCTCACCGCCCCCCACATCACCTCCATCGAGGCCGCCACCCAAGGCGGCATCGCCCGCATCGTCGTCCTCCGCTCAGGCTGTTCCTACCGCCAGCGCCTCGAAGCCCTGCTCGCCAAACGCGGCATCCCCGTGCCAAGGCTGATGGAATTCGGCACGCTGGAGGCAATCTTCGGCTGCGTCGCCGCCGGCCTGGGCATCACCCTGCTGCCGCGCGCCCTGATTGGACCGGTATGGCGCACCGAACGTGTGGCCCTGCATCGCCTGGCACGAGAGGAAGCCATGGTCACCACGGTCTTCATCCACCGCCGCGAGGCGCACCTGTCCAGCGCCCTGCGCGCCTTCCTCGATCACGTGCGCGGCGCGGCGTTGACCAGCCAGCATCCAGCCGAGGCCACGATGAGCCCCATGATCGCGAACGGACTCAGCCGTTCCCCCAGGATGACCCAGGCCAGCACGGCCGCCGTTCCGGGGACAAGATAAAAGTTGGACGTCGTGCGCGCCGCCGTCCCCTTGGCGAGCATGGCAAAATACAGCCCCATCCCACCCAACGAGACCATGAACGTATTCCAGGCAATGGCCGCGATCCCCGCATAGACCCACTCCGCGCGCGGTGTTTCCAGCCACCAGGCCCCCAGCGCCGAGACAACAGCGGCCGACACAAACTGCATGGTCGCGCTGGGCAGCAAAGGAACACCCCGGCAAAACCGCCCGAAATACAGCGTCCCAGAGACCAGCCCGATCACCCCGACAAATGCCAGCACCAGGCCCTCAAAACGAGCAGCGTTCTCCAGCGCGGCCTGCCCGACAACCAACCCAACGCCGGCCACACCCAGCGCAAGCCCATACCACTGCCGGGCACGCAGGCTTTCGTGCAGCAGCGCAACGCCCAACACAGCGGTCAGCAGCGGCGTCAGCGACTGCACCAGCGCGATCTGCGCCGCCGGCGCCAACAGCAGCCCGACATGCGGCGCCATCAGCCCGGCCGCGTTCAGCAGCGCCCCGGCGATCGCACAATGCAGCCATCGCCATCCCGACAACGGCCGCCATGACCGCCGCAGCACAACCATCGCGGTAACCAGCACGATCGCGCAGCCAGCCAGCCGAATGGCAACAAACAACAGCGGACTGAAATGCTGTAAACCAGCCTTCGCGGCTATGAACGACGAACTCCACAGCAGCACGAACAGGAACGGAGCGTATCGAACCAGCATTGTTTCCTCATTGGAGCGGTTTGCTCCGCCAGGCGAAAACCCAGCTTGGGACACGGGCCCTGCAGCGTGTCCGTTCCGTCAGGCCAAACCGAAATAGGTCCGGTGCAGCGAATCATCGGCTTCCAGTTCGGCAACGCTGCCCTCGAAGCGGATCCGCCCACCATCCAGCGTGAACACCCGGTCGGCGAGGTCCAGGAACGCGATGTTCTGTTCCGCGATCAGCATCGCCAGCCCCGACTCGCGGAACCGGCTCAGCACCTCGATCACCTGCCCGACGAACAGCGGCGACAACCCCGCCGAGGGCTCATCCATCACCAGCAGCCGAGGCGACGACGCCAGCGCCTTCGCGATCCCCAGCATTTTGCGCTGCCCGCCGGACAGACTGCCCGCCAGCGCACCACGCCGATGCGCGATATCGGGGAAGTAGGCGTAAAGCTCCTCCATGCGACGCTTCAACGCCGCCTTCTCAACGAACTGGCCGCCAACCCGCAGGTTCTCGTCGATCGACAGACCCGGAAAGACACCGATCTCCGACATATAAGCCATGCCACGGCGAACCCGCCGATCCGTCCGCCACCCTGTGACATCGTCCGGTTCAAGCCGCACAGCCCCCTTCCAGGCCGGCAGCAACCCGACAATCACCTTCAACAGCGTCGTCTTGCCGGCACCATTGGCCCCCAGCAGCACGACACTCTCCTTCTCCCGCACATCCAGCCCGGCACCCCAAAGCACCTGAACCCGGCCATAACCCGCCTCGATACCGGCAGCCCGCATGACAGAGGGAGAATCCGTCATGTGGAGATCCTACAGCCATGATCCCGGCCCCGGTGCTTCATCATGGCGCGCCCCAGCTTTCACCCGTCATGGCCGTCGCAGGCCGGCCATCCACGCCTGTCCGTTGTCTCATGCAGCATCGCCGGAGACGGTGGGTCTTTCTGCACCCAGCAAAGTCGAAACCGTAATTCTCAGGCCTCACGTCAGTCAGCGGCGTCTGCATAAACCGGCGTCTCATCGGCACCGCTCGTGCCGGGATGCTCTCCTCACCAAACGCAAAGCACGCCGAGTGAAACGCAGAACGCGCAGAGAAGAATTCATTCAACCCGGACACCGGGGCACATCGTCCAACCATCGTCCCAAGCGCAGCAAAATCCCCTTCTCGGCGATCTCTGCGCCCCGCTCTGCGATCTCTGCGTTGAAAATCCGTAGCCAAAACAGACACCGCCCTCGCAACGGACCCCCGACCACAGACAATCGCCAGCCGAACCACCGAGCGGTCACCCATGATGACCCCCACCCAGGAACACCCTGATCACCTCCGGATCGCGCGTCGCATCCGCCAGCGTCCCGCCGAAGAACTCTTTCCCCGCGGCCATCACCACCACCCGATCGGTCACCTTGTCGATGAACCCCATCAGATGTTCCACCACCAGCAGCGCCATCCCGCCATCGGCCAGCACCCGCAGCCGATCCGCCATACGCGACAATTCCGCCGGATTCAGCCCCGCCGCCAATTCATCCACCAGCAGCAACCGAGGCTCCGTCGCCATCGCCCGAGCCAGATCGAGTGTCTTCTGCTGCGCGCTGTTCAACTCCGCCGCCGGCCGCTGCGCACAAGAATCCAGCTCCAGCAGCTCCAGCAGCGCATCGACATCGAACCCCGGTTTCGGATCGCCGTAATGCGCCGCGACCTCGACATTCTCCCGCACCGTCAGCGACAAAAACGGCCGAGGCGACTGAAACGTCCGATTGATCCCCGATTTGACCAGCCGATGCGACTTCTCCCCCACGATCGACCGGCCATCATACGTAACCGACCCACCATCCGCCGCATAAAGCCCGCAAATGACGTTGATGCAGGTCGTCTTGCCGGACCCATTCGGCCCAACCAGCCCCAAAACCTCCCCCGCATTCAAATGAAAGCTTACCCCATCCAGCGCTCGGAATCCCCCAAAACGCTTGACCAGGCCCTCAACGTTCAACAGAGGTTCAGGGGACACGGACGCCTCGGTTGGTCAGCAGGGAAACCAGGCCGTTGGGCAGGAACAGCACCAGCAGCACGATCAGCGCGCCATAGGTGAACTCAAAATACTGCGGCACGGCGATACCGATGACGTTGTAGATGCCATACAGGATGAACACGCCCAGCAGCGGCCCGCACAGCGTGGTCGCGCCACCGAAAAGCAGAAAGACCGTGGCAAAGATCGAGACGTTCAGGTCGAACGCGGTATCCGGATAAAACACCGAGATGTGCCAGGCAAACACCCCGCCCACCAGCCCGGCGACCAGCGCCGACAGCAGCCAGGCGATGGTGCGCCCGCGAACCACCGACACACCAGCCATCGCCGCACTGACCGAATCATCCCGGATCGCCTGCAACGACATGCCAAAACGAGAATTCCGCAGCCACACGACTAGCAGCAGCGTGCCAGCAAGGATCGCCAGCGCGACGTAATAGGAAAACGCTGGGGCAAAAACCTCGGACAACGACACGCCGTACGGCCCCTTGGTAACGTTTTCCAAATCAGGATTGGCAACGACCTCATAGACCGCCTGCGCGGCCGCCATGGTGGCAATGGCGAAATACGCACCGGACAGGCGCAGCAGCGGCAGCAGGATCACCGCCAGCACCAGCGCGGCGGCAGCCGCTGCCACCATCCCGACCAAAGCCGGGGCGTGCAGGTGCATCACCACCAGGGAAAACCCATAGGCCCCCGCGCCGTAGAACCCGACATAACCGAACGGCAGATAGCCGGTGAAGCCGTAGATGATGTTGAGGCCCTGCGTCAGCGCCAGGAACATGACGAAATTGAACAGCATCAACTCGTTGGAGTAGACGCCGCGCGCGACCCCCATGCCGATGACGACCACGGCGGCGATGCCGGTGTCCAGGACGACCCGCCGGATCAGTTTGGTGCGGGCTTCCACCGCGGTATCAGGCACGCCGCACCTTCCTTCCAAAGATGCCCTCGGGGCGGACCAGAAGCACGGCGATCAGCAGCAGGTTCGGCAACAGATTGGCCCAGGAACTCAGATAGGTCTGCATCAGCATCAGCGACACGCCATAGATGATCCCGCCCAGCAGCGTGCCCAGCGGATTGCCCAGCGTCCCGACGACAATGACGGCAAACGCGGTGATGTTGATGGCAACCCCCATGTTCGGCGTGATGCTGCCCAGGATGAACGGCGCGAACACCCCGGCGACCCCAGCCAGCGCGAGGCTGATGCCAAACGCCACGGCGGAAACGAAATTGACATCGATCCCGGTCGCCAGCGCCTCATCCCGGCTGACCATCACCGCACGGGTAAGCATGCCGAGCCGGGTGCGATACAGATAGAGATACACCAGCGCGACGGCGACGGCGCTGACCGCGGCGCCGAACACCCAGGCCGTGGGCAGGCGTTGGCCAAGGATGATGACGGGACCGGTGCCGAGAATGCGGCCGGGAATGGAACGCTCGGTGGTGCCGAACGCTATGGAGGTAATGGCCTCGATCACTTGCGAGAGACCGAAGAACAGGATGACCGACAGCATCTCGGCGTCCCGGGCAAGCTGAAGGCGCGG